>JAHEBK010000066.1 GCA_024642295.1 Flavobacterium sp.
TTTATGCCCAGTTTTAGCATCGGTATCTTTTGATAAAATTAAATTTTCTTGTGTATCTTCGATGCTTTCTTTTAGCAAGTTTAGCTTTTCTTTTACGGCTGGTATCGAACTTACCGAAGAATCTTCTTCTAATCTTTTCTCTAACTCTTTGCTATAAACCAACTCCTTTTCTAAATCATTCTCGCTGTTCTTCTCTGGCATACGTTCTTTCCATTGGTCATCAAATGAATAAACCACTTTACGAAGTTGTTTGGAACGTTCTCTAAGTACGTCTATAGCTAAAAATGGATTTGACCTAGATAAAGTATGTGTGGCATCAACTATTATAGATTTGGAACGAATAACGCCTTTTTCAATAGCTAAGGCTACCGTTTTGCTAATCAATAAATTCAATAAATCTGTATCTTTTAAACGGAGTTTTCTAAATTTTGTCAACGAACTTGGATTGATAACATCGGCTTCGGGTGTCATATCCAAAAAATATTTAAAAGACATATCAAAACGAGAGCGATCAACAACATCAACATCTGAGACCGTATAAATCGTTTTCAACAGTAGGTATTTGAACATGCGTATAGGACTTTCTGCCATACGACCATTAGTTAAACAATAGCTATGTATAAGCTCATCGGTGATAAATGAAAAATCAATTAATTCATTAATTTTTCTAAGAAGATTGTCTTTAGGAATGATTAAATCATATAACGAGGAATGCTCACTGAACTGAATTTGTTGTTGTTGAACTAACATCTAAAAAGGCTTATAATTACAGTTAAATATAACCAAAAAGGAGCAGAAAATAAAATTTCTCTGCTCCTTTTTAGTGGTAATAAATCGTAAATGACTTTTTCAGTGCCCTCCTTAATAGCCCCGTTTTTTTGTATATGATTTTTTTAAAAATCAGTTATTTAGTTATTCTGAAACAGTGATTTCAAACAATTTATCCCAATTTTTACCTGTTACAAATATGGTTTTAGTTTTAGGGTTATAGGCAATTCCATTAAGTACATCTTCAGGAGTCACGCTCAAAGATTTGCGTAGGCCAGACATATCTATAATTCCTTCTACTGCGCCGCTTTCTGGGTTGACTACTGCAATAGCATCTTTTTGCCATACATTAACATAGAATTTTCCGTTAATCCATTCTAATTCATTGATGGCTTTTATTTTAGAAGTTCCTGAATATACATTGATATAACTTATTTGCTTTAAGTTTTCAGGATTTGTGGTCCAAATTTTTTCTGTCCCATCAGATTGGTAGATGTTTTTTCCGTCATTAGTCATTCCCCAACCTTCAATATCTTTGTCGAAGCTAAACTTTTTTTCTAATTTCATGGTATTCACATTGTAGATAAAACCTGTTTTTTCCTGCCAAGTCAATTGGTAAATTTTATCATTCAAGATTGTTGTTCCTTCACCAAAGTACTGAGCATCTAAATCGACTTGTTTGTATACTTTTCCGGTTTTGTAGTCGTATTTTCTTAAAAATGATTTTCCTTTTAAGCCTGTGCTTTCATATAAAGTATCTTTATAGAATTCCAATCCTTCTGTAAAAGCTCCCGTATCGTGTGCATACGTATTGATGATTTTATATTTTAATAATTTAGGAGTAACATTGGAAACTAATTCTATTCTAGCTGTTGCTTCAGAGTTTTCCCCTTCATAAAATACTACTGCTTTAAGGTTTTGATAGCCTAATTTTTGATTTTTGAGTGCAAATGGAAGTTTGTTATTTCCTTTCCTACTGCCTACTTTGATTTCGTTCACATAGTAAGTAATGCTGTCAATTTCTTTAGAATTAGGATTTAAAACCCCCAAGTCAAGTTGTTCTTCTGACTGATAATGTGTTGCAAATTGTGCAGAATCAAAAGTAAATATTGAATTTTCACCTTTTTTTTTGCCACCACAATTAGAAAATGTTATTCCTAATAAAATGACATATAGTAAGTTATGTTTTTTCATTTTTAAATAATTAGTGAGACCAATATACAATGTTATTTTTAAGAGCACAAAGGTCTTGCAAAAATATAAAAAGATTGTATATTTGCACCGGCAAGTCCTACACGACCAGCTCCTGCAGACTCCCCCAGGATGGGAACATAGCAAGGGTACGTGGTTGAGCGGTGCGATGTAGGTCGCTTGCCATTTTTTATAAAACAAAGTGTATTATCTTCCCATTAAAGGAAGATTTTTTGTTTTAGTGCAATATAGCTGAATTATAGCAAATCCAATTAACACCGTTCTCTATAGTATGACAGTCTTTTGCTTTAGTATTTGTTAATTTCTTTTCAAAAATACTTTGGAAATAAATTGTGTTTTTTTATGCTCTTTTGTAAAGTATTATTCTCTTCAAAAAATGCAATTCACTTTTTCTATTTCTATTTTAGTATTTACCAAATTAAAGTGTTCTAGTATTAATTCTAGTAGTTCAATATAATTATACAACGAATCCCTTTTTCAAATATTGGAAATATTAAATCCCACCAAAGGTTTGATTTTGATCCAATTCTATATCTAATTGACTTTTTTAAAGAATTAGTCCCTATTTTTTAAACTAGTATTATTTTATCAATTTCATTTAATGTATATAATTTAGTTAAAAATTAAGCTATACCTGCTAGTTATTAACAGATTAAACCTACGTAAATACTAAATAAGTGTATTTTATCGATTATATTATGCTTTTAGTCGATGTTTTATTTATGTTTGTGAAAGAAAATAATAAAAAGAATAATATAATCATATTAAAGAGTTTGCCCCACAATCTACTTTAAACTTAATACTGCTATTGTCTATGAAAACAAACATACTTCGTCTTGCATTACTTTCGCTAGTAGTCTTTACTATGAATTCTTGTACTTCTGATAGCTCTGAAAGTGTTTCATCTGAAGCAAGTAATCTTACTGCTAAAATTGTTGACTATAGTTATAATGATATTGAATTGGCTACCATGAATTTGATAAATGAATATAGAGTAAGCCAAGGTTTAAATCCGTTAGAAAGAATAAATCATATTTCATTTAAATCTGAAGAGCATGATGACTATATGATTACAAATAAAGTTGTGAATCATAATGATTTTGTAGCACGTTCAGAAAACATAATTAAAGTTTTAGGAGCTAAAACAGTAGGTGAGAACGTAGCTTATAACTTTAATTCACCAGAAGCAGTAGTGGCGGCATGGCTAAATAGCCCTGCACACAAAGAAAATATAGTTGGAAACTATACCCATTTTGGAATTGCCATCAAATCAGATCCAACAACTGGGAAAAAATATTACACTAATATTTTTGCCAAAATATAAATCATGTTTATTTTGTTTAATACTAGGTGTCTTATTTAAGGCACCTTTTTTGTTATTAATTCCGATGTAATTCACTTAAGATTATTGATTATTTTTTTTTCAATTTTATATAAATAAGCATGTTTAATTTATTCTTGCAAATAACACTTATTAGAAAATTATAGCTTTAAAAAACATTGTGTATTTCGTAGATATTTATATCTGATTTAGCAAAAACAGATGTATGTGATTGGCTACACCAAAAATATTAATAAATCTGCGAGGCAAAAATTTCACTACTATTTTTTACATTTTTATGAATATAAATTTTATTTTAAATTCAATAGTTTACATAATTACTTCTTGTTTATCTGATGTATATTGATACCAAAGTATCAATCATTATTGAAAATATTCTTAAGAAAAATGAAGTTTTTAATTATTCTAGAACCAAATTAGAAATGTTAAGTAAAATTATGAATACAAGAATAATATTGGACTAGCACTTTAGAATCAATCAACTTTATTTATTCAAAATCACAAGCACATGATGATTATATGATTGCTACTAGTTTAGTATTATGATAATTTTTACACAGTTCAGAGGTAATAAATAATACACTAGGAGCAAACTGTAGATGAAAATTTATATTGCAATTTTAATACTGCAAAATCAGTTGTAGTGCATAGTTAAAAGTGATACTCATAAAAAATATATAATTGTAAAATATTTACACTTTGAATTGCAATTAAATCTGATCTATGATGTGCAAAATTACGTTACAAAATATCGCAAATTAAAATTATCTCATAATCTTCAAAAAAAAACCTCGAAAGAATTTCTTTCGAGGTTTATGATTAAGCTATATTTAATTACAAATCGGTAATAATAAATTCACTACGTCTGTTTTGTTGGTGTTCTTCTTCTGAACATTTCACTCCATCCTTACACTGGTTAACAAGTTCATATTCTCCGTATCCTTTACCAGTAAGTCTATCTGTACTTACTCCATTTTTAACTAACCAAGCAATGGTTGATTTCGCTCTTCTATCAGATAATGCTTCATTGTATTTGAAAGAAGCTCTACTGTCAGTATGAGAACGTATATCGAGTTTCATATTAGGATATTGTTTTAATACATCAAGAATTTTTTCTAGGTCTAAAGCAGCTTCGTGTCTGATGTTAGATTTATCAAGATCAAAATAGATCATTTTGATTCCGAAACATTTTCCTAAATCATCCCCAACAGCAACTTTACAAGTGATTTTTTCTAAAGCAATATTGAGTTCTGTTTTACCTTTGTCCTTCCCAACAGTAACTTTTTCTTCTTTAGTATTGTATTCTGGTTTTTCAGCTCTTACATAATATGTTTTACCACATTCAACAGTGAATGAATAATTTCCTTTTTCATCAGACATCATTGTAGAAATATCTTTAAACTTTTTGTCAAACAAACTAACCTTGACATTGGGAAGAATTTCTTTGGTTTCTACATCAGTAATTTGTCCATAAAGTTCTTGTTCACAAGTCAGTTTTCTTGTTTCTAAAAATTTATAAATATCATCATATCCTTTTCCACCATCTCTATTAGAACTAAAAAATCCTCTTCTAGATTTAGCATCAATTAAATAGGCAAAATCGTCTTTAGGAGAGTTAACATCTGCACCTACATTTTGGACATCATTAAAAGTACCATCATCGAATATTTTAGTAACAAAAACATCTAATCCACCTAGACCTGGATGTCCATTTGAAGCAAAGTAGAGTTCTTTATCTTCGCTAATAAAAGGAAAAGTTTCTTTACCTGGAGTATTAATACCATTACCTAAATTCTCAGGATTACCATAAGTACCATCATCATTTATTGTAACTTTAAATAAATCTGATTGCCCTAAAGTACCAGGCATGTCTGAAGCAAAATACAAAGTTTTTTCATCTGGACTCAATGCAGGATGAGCTGTAGAATAGTTATCACTATTAAAAGGCATTTCAACAATCTTATCCCATTTATCGTTTTCTAAACTCGCTTTGTAAATTTTGATTAAAGTAATATCACTTCCATTTTTTCCTTTTTTACCTTCAAGATAGTTGTTACGAGTAAAATACATTGTTTTACCGTCTTTAGTAAAAGCAGGAGTAGACTCATGGAATTTAGAGTTGATGTTTTTATCAAATTTGCTAGGGGCTCCTGGAGTCATTTCTTCTCCTAAATCGGCCATGTATAAATTAGTAAAATATTGATTGGTCCAAGTGTGTTTGCGTTGTCCCAAACTTCCCGTATCTCTAGCGGATGTAAATACTATCTTATTAAGATATACGGCAGTTCCGTAATCAGAATATTTAGAGTTAATCCCTGCATCTTCGACATTATACCTTCCTGAATTTGCTTTTATTTCAGCTAAGTAATTTCTATTCTTTTTGAATAGCTTTGCACGATTATCGTCTCCTGATAATTGATTGAATTTTTCCATTAAAGCATCTGCTTGTTTGTTCTCACCGATAGCTCTTAAGGATTGCGCATATCTAAAATAGTATTCAGGTTCCAAATCTGTTTTCATAGCAAATAGTTCGCCATACCATTTTGCGGCATTCTCTAGTTGGGAATTAAAATAATAAGCATTACCCAATTTTTGAAACATATCCGCCGATTTATATCCTTTTTCAGCGACTCTTTCATAGGTTTTTATGGCATCTATGTAGGCATAGTTGTCATACTTTTTATCAGCAGAAGCTAATCTGGCTTTTTGAGAATAAATGTTTAGCGAAAAAACACTTATTAAAGTTATGCAAAGGAGTATATTCTTTTTCATAATAATTGATTTTAGAAGAATCTTGGGGTTGTGATTTTATCGTTATTTTTGAAAATCTCATAGCGCAAGAAAATCTCGTGAGAACCTGAGTTAAAATTATTCAGGTTAGATGTTTCCCTGTCATATCCATATCCAATGTACATTGCATCTGAAATTTGAAAACCTACCATTGCACTTAGTGCAGCACTCCATCGATAAGAAACTCCAATCATAAATTTTTCATTGAACAAGAAATTTCCAGATATATCAGTTTGTAAAGGTGCACCTGTAACCATTTTGGTCATCATAGCTGGTTTGAATTTGATATAATTATTCAAATCAAAGACATAACCCGCAATCAAGTAATAGTTTATTTTTTCCTTATTAAGAGCGACTTGATTGTCGTCGTATCGATTCGTTTCAATAAAATTAGGGACAGACAAACCAACATAAGCTTTGTCAGAATGAAGATAAACCCCTGCTCCTAAATTAGGATTGAATTTATTGAAACTTTGTAGAGTAGGGTCTGATTGGTTTACGGGATTTAATCTACTGTTATCTAAGCTAAATAAATTGGCAGTTGCTTTAATTCCAAAAGAGAGTTTAAAAGTCTCAGAAGTAGGAACGGTATACGATATATCCGCCGAAATAGTGTTTTCATCAACAGGTCCAATTCGATCATTGATAAGCGATACACCGAGTCCAAGTCTGCTTTCATTCAAAGGGGTGTTGATTGATACAGCATTGGTAACAGGTGCTCCATCGAGTCCCACCCATTGAGTACGATGCAAAGCAAATATACTCATAGCTCCTCTAGATCCAGCATAAGCAGGATTGACATTGATTGTGTTGTACATATACTGAGTAAATTGCGAATCTTGTTGTGCAAAACTTACTATTGCTGTAAACATCAAAACGAAAGAAAGTATTTTTGTTTTCATTTGGTTTAGGTTTTAAACCTGAGGACCAAAGTCCTCAGGAGTTAGATTTGAGTTATAATTATCTAGTAAGGTATAAATACCCATCTTTAGTATTTGTTGTCGATGCATCAAGTCCGTCTATAGAAGTATAGTGCAGGATGTAAAAATAAGTTCCAGCAGGTAATCCAGAAGATTGACTAATAGTTGTTCTACCTTCAGATATTCCTTTAAAAGCTTTAGTTACATTATCATATCCTGTAGTTTCATATACTAATACCCCCCAACGGTTGTATATTTCAATAGAATTAGTAGGGTAACATAATATATCATCAATATTATCAATAGTAAATACTTCGTTAATACCATCCCCATTTGGAGAGAATGCATTGTGAACAGTAATACTACCACAACCTAATACAATATTAGCATCTACCACTTCACTATCAGAAGCACTTATAGGTGTGTTATTAGGGGTAAATCCATTGGCAAAAGCTATGTTTGTAACTGATAAATTAACTCTATCTTCCTGTTTTATAGTATAGTTTACATTGTATTCTTGATAGGTACCAGGTTCTAACTTAGTAATCATTTCATTCAATCCAGTTAAAGGGTCAGTAACAGTTATATTGTTTAGTGTTACATTTCCTGTATTTTGAACTTGAATAGTATAGTTTATAATATCTCCAACAGAACTATAAGCGGCAGTGTTAGAATTTTTAACTACAACTAATACCGCGTTTTGAGGTACTGGTGTTATAGTACAATCAAGACAATCAGGATTTACTGGACAACTCACACATGGAGTAGGGTCTGATGATGCATCTGGAACTGCTTCTCCTTGAGGAGGAGTTCCTTGAGCTGTAACTTGTGTATAGACATATCCGCTATCAATATCATCTTGAGTTAAAACATGACTACCAGTAATACTAGTATTATTTGAGTTATTTACATCTAAAGTTGGAATAGTTCCTGTTATTGTAATCTGAGGAAATGTTTCTCCAACATTTACATTGTTTAACGTTACATTTCCTGTATTTGTTACATTAATAGTATAGTTTATAGTCTCACCTACATCAGCAACGCTGTTGTTATTGGTGTCTACAAATGTTCCATCAAGAGTTACATTAACTTTAGGATTTTGG
>JAHEBK010000397.1 GCA_024642295.1 Flavobacterium sp.
CGAAAATACCTGTACGTTTTTCTCTCGAATCAAGTCTTTGATTTGGAATGCAGGTGCTCCCATGGGAATCCCAACTTCCTTAGCTTCATTACTGCGCGCTATTACACATCCATCATTATTAGACAAGATAGCCACTGGCTTTCCGTTCAATTCAGGACGGAAAACTCGCTCGCAAGAGGCATAAAAGTTATTACAATCAACAAGTGCATACATACTACAAAATTAAGCAATCGAGTGCTAGAATAACCTGAAAGTCACCTAAATTTATTAACTACCAATACCCGTTTTAAAAAAATACCAAATCCTAATATAATCTTAAAGAGTATCTTTATCTCCATTTCATTTCATACATTTGTATATACAAATATTTATTACAATGGAAAATAAATTAAAAATACAGATTTGGTCGGATATTATGTGTCCGTATTGCTATATAGGAAAAAGAAGGATTGAAAGTGCATTAGCACAATTTGAACATAAAGATGCTGTAGAAATTGAGTGGAAAAGTTTTCAATTGGACGCCAATTTTATTGCTTCGCCAGATGACAACACCATTGACCACCTCGCTGAAAAATACCGTAAAGACCGTGAATGGGCCAAAGAAATGATTGATAATATGACTCAAAATGCTAAAAATTCAGGATTGGATTTTCATTTTGAAAAGGCAATTTTGGCGAATTCGTATAATGCACACCGTTTATTGCATTTGGCTAAAAAACATGATTTAGGCGATGCGTTGAAAGAATTATTATTCAAAGCCTATTTGACCGATGGAAAGAATATCGATGATTTGGCTACGTTAAGCACATTAGGACAAGAAGTAGGTATGGACAAAGATTTAGTAGAAGCTGTTTTGAACTCTGATGCTTATGGCGATGCCGTAAAACAAGACATTATGATAGCACAACAAATAGGTGTTCAAGGTGTACCGTTTTTTGTGTTTGACAACAAATACGCTGTTTCAGGAGCACAACATGTGGAGACTTTTGTTAAGACATTAGAAAAAGTCTGGAAAAAAGGCGACTTTGGTCCTAAATTGACTGTGTTGAATGCTGATGAAGGTGATAGTTGTGGAATTGATGGTTGTAATTAATCGTTAGACCGCAGATTCGCTAATTTTTAAATAATTTTGATTGTAAATAAACCGCTTAAAGCGGCATTAGCGCAAATGTATTCATCCCTAACAACAAAAGACTTAACGGATTATAAAAATTACCCTGTACGTTTCGCCCCAGGTAGTAGCGACAGCCCCGAAGGAATACAGTTATTTTTTACGGGAGGAACAGAGCGACCAGAGGAAGCTCCTGTACCGACCTAGTGAAAAAAACTGGATGACAGAGGGCTATAGCGAATAACTGGATTAGGCGCATAAAAAAAGAGAGTTCATTCCGAGCTCTCTTTTTTGGTTTATTATTTTCCGTTGAAGGCATTCATGGTGTTTTCTAGACCTGCTGTACCGAAAGATTTGATAATTTCGGAGGCGAGTTCAAGACGTTCTGGAAGTTTGCCAGTCTCCTCTTCATCCCAGTCCCCAAGAACATAATCGACTTGTTGCCCTTTTTTGAACTGGTCACTGATACCGAAACGAAAACGCGCATATTGGTTGGTATTGAGGATCAAATTGATATTTTTTAAACCATTGTGACCGCCATCGCTGCCTTTAGGTTTGATACGAACGGTACCAAAAGAGAGATTCAAATCATCCGTAATCACAAAAAGATTTTCGACTGGAATATTTTCTTTATCAAGCCAATATTTCACGGCTTTTCCACTGAGATTCATATAGGTATTGGGTTTCAAAAGTAGAAAAGTTCTGCCTTTGAATTTGTATTCGGCCAAGGCACCTAGTTTCACCGTTTCGAACGAAAGGGATTCTTTTCTAGCAAAAAAGTCTAATGCTTTGAAACCTATATTGTGACGGGTATTAACGTATTCTACCCCTATGTTTCCGAGTCCTACTATTAAATATTTTTTCATGCTATCGGTGGTGTCTTCTATTTTTGTTGATGAAAACAGTTGCTGTATCCATTGTATCATGGTGCAAAAATAAGGGTAATTAGTTAAATTAAACACGAAGATCACAAAGAAAGCAAGAAGGTCACAAAGATTTATTTAAATTTCTTTGATTTCTTAAATCTGCATTCCTCATTTTTAAAATGTAAAAAAAAAGCTAAACACTAAGCGCACAAAGACTACACAAAGGTCACCAAGATTTCTTTGATTTGTTTGATTTCTTA
>JAHEBK010000067.1 GCA_024642295.1 Flavobacterium sp.
TTAATAGAACCTGGACAATATACCAGTTGGTCTATTGACTCAATTTCAGGCAACATATCTTTAGTAATATCTATTGAATAATGTATTAAATTAGGATGTGTGATGTTAGGTGCTGTGCGACTAATGTTGTAGACTTTGTTGTTTTCTAGCTGTTTCATTAGGATGGCACTTCCTATTCCCTTACTTCCTCCTATGATTACTATTTGTTTCATCTTTTTGAA
Organism: Flavobacterium sp.; assembly: GCA_024642295.1. GTDB lineage: Bacteria > Bacteroidota > Bacteroidia > Flavobacteriales > Flavobacteriaceae > Flavobacterium. Next base: position 222 of record JAHEBK010000067.1, read on the forward strand.
ATATAATTTTGAGTTATTTGTCTTTGTAATGAACATTTAAATGTGCCTTTTAAGAATGTTCTTAATTGTAGGTGCTTTGTTTTTCTTCCTTGTACCCTCTTCCTCCATCGTTTAAAGCTAGAAGTTTTGAGGTGGTTTCGCATCAGAATAATTACTTGTGATTCGTTTAGTCCAAATTGTATCAATATGGCTTCAAATGGTGTTCTGTCTTCCCATGCCATTTCTATGATTCGGTCGGTATCTATTGCGTTATGATGCGGTTTCACTATTGGTATTTTGCATAATTATTAACTTCTATTTTTGCTTTCAAATCAAACATTAAATTGTAAAGTCCAAAGAATGTCCTATTCATATAAATAAAATGTTTTGAACCTCTATTCCCATTCATTTTTTTAAGATTGGTGTCTTTTGAAAATTGTTCACCCAACTGGGCAATATTTTCAAAAAAAATTTTATCAGAGAAATCAAAAGTTGCTGTTTGAAAAGGTTTGGTAAAGAGCGATAATAAATCATAAAAAATCTCTGTAAAATACTTGATTTCTTCTTTTGAATCATCTGTTCTCAAAATTTCTAATTCAAAAAGTTTTTTTTCAAATAGCGATTTATCATCGATTACTTCTTTATTGATAAGTTCGAAATATGGAATGTAAAATTTATGAGGTATTTTTTTCATACAACCAAAATCAAGTGCGATGAGTTCATTTTTGTCATTTACCAAGAAATTACCTGGATGGGGATCAGCATGTACTTTTTTTAGAATATGAATTTGATACATATAGAAATCCCACAATGCTTGTCCTAGTTTGTTTGCAATGATAGGGTTAGAATTTTTGTATTCAGACAAATGTACTCCTGTCATCCAGTCCATTGTAATGATTTTATCTGATGATAAGTCAGGATAATATTTTGGAAAGACTAAGTTTTGAATCTGTTTACAAGCATTAGCGACTTCTTGACTTTGTTCAAGTTCTAATATGTAATTGGTTTCTTCAATGAGTTTCTCTTCAACTTCTTTAAAATATTTGTCGGAGTCTTTTCCTTTAAGGTTAAACATTTTTATCGCAATTGGTTTTACCAAGGCTAAGTCAGACGAAATACTGTTTGCTACTCCAGGATATTGAATTTTGACCGCTAGTCTTTTGTTCTTTAGTAAGGCTAAATGGACTTGGCCAATGCTCGCTGCATTGATCGATGTAGGATTAAATTCATCAAAAATATCGTAAGGTGATTTCCCGAAATTATTTTTAAACGTTTTCAATACCAATGGTGCCGAAAGGGGAGGTACTGAAAATTGTGAGAGAGAAAATTTTTCAACATAAGCTTGTGGCAAAAAACTTTTGTCCATACTTAACATTTGAGCAACTTTTAAGGCACTTCCTTTTAGACTTTTTAGACCATCATAAATATCTTCTGCATTATTTTCGTTTAATTTGTCACGTGACAAATCAGAATTAATCATTTTCTCCCCATAATATTTTATGTAATTTACACCTACTTTTGCACCAGTTTGCACCAATTTTGTAGCCCTTTCTATTTTTGAGGTTGGGATATAATCTATTGTTTTCATGATTTAGTATGCATTTTTTCTTTAAACATAAATTTTCCAAAATCAATTAGGCTCTCTATAGGTGAAATATTGATGAGTTCAAAACTAAGTTTTACAGATTTTTCAATATAGATATCCGTTTTTTCAAAGGAAACGGATTCGTCATCCAACCAGAATTTTAAAGTAAGTAAAAATTGTATCCAACTTCCTTCTTGCAACGCTTTGAGTTGTATCTCCTGTATTTTTTCTTGTTTAAGGAGATAGTCTTCGGTGAAAATTGAAACAATATATTTTTTGAATTCTTCTCTTAAATTTGCCAGAAGCATTATATTTTTAAGTTGATTTTTATGTGTATTCAAACTCATGGTAACGTACGAACGATTTGATGAGATTATTTCGAAAAAAGTAAAATAGAAACTTAATAATTTTGATTTGGTATCATAATTAGGATAGTTTGTATCTTTTTCAAGCATAGCAACCGTATTTGAAAAAAACGTACTATAAATTTCTTTTTCTAAGGAATCCAAAGTACCAAAAAACATATAAAATTCAGCTTCTTGCATCCCTAGTAATTTAGTAAACGCATAAACCGATTGTGGTTTTTGATGGTGTTCTAATTTGTATTCCATGTATTGGCTAATCAGATATTCTTTTGTAATCTTTATTTTTTTAGTTGCCATAATATCAATTTTAATTTTTTATAAAGGTACTAATAATGTTTAACAAAAATATAAAAAGGTTAAACAAAATATTGTTGTATATTTGTTAAAGAACTTAAATCACTTAGAAATTATGCTGAAAAAAAATATTCTCATCACCGGAGGAACTGGGTTTGTAGGTCAAAACCTTATCAGAATGTTGATTATTAAAGGGTTTACAGTTAGTGTTTTAAGTAGAAATAGAAAGGAAAACAAGGAATTAGTTACTTATTATACTTGGGATGTCAAAAAAGGAATGATAGAGGAGGATGCTATTTTAAAAGCCGATTGTATTATTCATTTAGCAGGTGAGAATATTGCAGGGAAACGATGGACAAAATCTAGAAAAAAAGCCATTTTAGACAGCAGAATAATGCCTGTTCAACTTATAGAATCGGTATTGAAAAAGCATGATAAAAAACTAGATGCTTTTATTACGGCATCTGGGATTGGTATTTATGGTTCTTTGAATAGAAATAAAATTTGTACAGAAGAAACAGCAGTATCAGATGATTTTTTAGGCACTATTTGTCAAAAATGGGAAGCTGTTGCCGATGATATTAGTCCTTTTGTCAATAGAATTGTTAAAGTTCGTACAGGTTTGGTTTTGGGTAATGAAGGTTTTTTAAGCAAATTATTGCCTTTATTTAGATGGAAATTAGGCGCTGCAATTGGTTCAGGAAAACAGTATATGCCTTGGATTCATATTGATGATTTGTGTTCTATTTATGTAGAATCCATTGAAAATCCCCAAATGAATGGAGTGTATAATGCCGCTATATTTGATAGTACAACTAATGCTGTTTTCTCAAAGAAGTTAGCCAAAGTCTTAGGTTATAAAATTTGGTTACCAAAGGTTCCTGCCATTTTAATTCGAATGATGCTTGGCGAAATGGCAATAATTATTTTAACCGGACAAAGAGTTTCTTCGGATAAATTAATTCGGTTAGGGTATCAGTTCCAATTTAAGGATTTAGAAGCTGCATTAAAAGATTGTTTGAATTGAGAATTAGCTTATTTTAATAAAAAATCAATTTTTATAGTAACAGTTTCTGCTACTTTATTTCTAACTATTTTAGGAATTTGAATATTAAAATCGGCTGGAGTAACAATGAATTCAGATTTTAATTCAATATCCTCATTTATTTTTTTAACGGCTATATTGGTGTTAATTTCTTTTGATTTTCCGTGAATTGAAAGGATACCTCTTAAGGTTAAAATTTTAGGAACTTTACTGTTTAAATTTTTTAATTCAAAGTTCGTAATGGTTCCTTTAAAAGTAGCTTTTGGGAATTTAGTACTTTCCAAATAATTTTCATTAAAATGTTCCTCCATTAATGCTATTTTAAATCGAAACCCCTTTGTCAAAGCGAGACTTGCAATATCTCCAGTACTGGTATCTAAGATACAGCTAACAGTATTATTTGTTGCTTTCACCTCTTCGAATGAAGGTACAGAAGCCTCAAAAGTAATACTCCCGGACTTAGTGATTTTTCTTTCTTGAGAAAAACCAGTGAAAATCATAAAGAGAAATGTGATATGTAAAAATGAAAATTTCATTGTATTTATTATTTGTAGCCTTCATTTTTCCAAGTTACTACTTTGTCAATAGTTGCTTGTGGTAAACGGGTTCCATTGTATGGCATTAATTCACTAGAACCTTGTGGTTTGGAGATACGTTCGATAAGTTGGTTGTTAATGATTGCATTTTTGACTCTTGTTGAAGTATTTAATGGGACAGATGCTCCATTTGAAGTAGGTACCCCGTGACAAGAAAGGCAGCTTGAGGATATTATTGAACTCACAGTATTTGCATAGGTTATTGCTGTGGGTGGAGGAGTTGGAGTTAAATCAGATTCAGAATTGCTTGAACAGTTGGAAGTAAGAATAGAACAAATTGTAATTAAAAGAATGTGATGTGCTTTCATTGTTTTTAGGTTTATTTTAATAGTAAATTAAAATTAGTTAAAACAAATCAGTAATTTTAATAAATTTTAATAATTAGCTTTTATTTAGTAATTTATTATGAAAAAATACATTTTTATACTAGTATTTATTCTCGTTTTGATTTGTGGTTATTTTTATGTTTACAAAGTACATCGTACTATTGCAACAGAAAATGAAGCCTATTCAGGAGATGTTGAAACCTTATTTTTGACTTATCAGGAAGATGAATTAGGAGCTAATTTAAAATATTTAGATAAAACCATTTTAGTTTCAGGAGTTGTAAGTTCATTAGAGAAAGAGCATCAAACATTGGTTTTAAATAAACAATTGTTTGCTGTTTTGACTGAGGAAATTCCAGAAACTCTAGTTAAAGGAAGTAAACTTAAAATTAAGGGTAGGTTGATTGGTTATGATTCATTATTGGAGGAGTTAAAATTAGATCAATGTGTCATAGTTAAATGAATTTGTGTTCCTTTACGTTTTTAATCTTTTTAAATATAATTTCATGAAAAATATATTATTTGCTTTACTATTGCCATTATGTGTATTCTCACAAAATAATTTGTTGGGTGAAATTGATAATCTCAAAGGCGATACCAAAACAGTTTCCGCTTTTAAATCGCTGAAAATAGTAAATTTTGAATCCACTAAATTAGTAGGGAAAGGAGATTTGTTTTTTGTAGTAGCACATCGTTTTGATTATATCAAAAATGGATTTGAAGATTTTTTTGGAATTGATGATGCTGTCACCCAAATTAAATTTGCCTATGGCGTAACAGAAGCAATAACCATACACGCATCACGCAGTGGTTTTCAAAAGACGTTTGATATAGGGATTAAATACCAGTTGGTTTCCCAAAAATCAGATGGTTTTCCCTTTACTATCGTTGGGTTCAATAGTTTAGCCATAAATACAGAAATGAAAAAAGAGTTTTTACCTTTGTTAACATTCAAAGACCGATTGACTTTTGTTAGTCAATTATTAGTTTCTAGAAAAGTAAGCGATAAATTATCATTAGAGCTGATTCCTACTTTTTTTCATGAAAATGTAGTGAGAGATGTTTTGGATGCAAGCAACAATGTTATATTGCCTAATCCGCAAGAGAATAGTCAATTTGCAATTGGTATTGGAGGTAGGTATAAGTTGGCCAAGCGTTGGTCTTTAAATATGGATTATGGGGCACATTTAAACCGTGCTTCCCAATCCATTTATAAAAACCCTCTTTCTATTGGTGTTGATTTAGAGACCGGTGGACATGTCTTTCAGATGCATTTTACGAACTCAAGAGCCATGCACGAAGCTGGTTTCTTAGGGCAAACGACTGGAGATTGGTCAAAAGGGGAAATTTCTTTTGGATTTAATTTAGTAAGAGTTTTTTAATCAAAAATAGCATTAAGAGTTACCAATACGTTTTTAGATATTTTGTCACGAACCAAAAAGGGTATTTCAATATCAAAATCATCGGTATTTAGTAAAAACTCTGAATGGAGTTCAATTCCTTTTTCGGTTTGTTGAATTATTCCTGTGACAGTAATGTTTTTTGATTTTCCATGAATTGTTATTCTCCCTTTGATGGTATGTTTTTTTGGTGTATTGGTTAATATCTTTAGTTCAAACGTTTCTATTAAACCTTTAAAGTAGGCTTTTGGGTGGCGTTTTGTCTCAAGATAATAGTCATTAAAATGTTCCTCCATTAGGCTTCTTTCAAACCGAAAACTTTTCATAGGAATTTCAAAGAAAATATAACCTCTTTTTGTATTTAATGAGCCACTAGGGTTTTTATTTATAGCCGCAACAGGTTCAAAAATAGGTACCGATGCTTCAAATGAAACCATAGCATTCTTGACTGTCATTATTCTTTGTGAATAGGTGGCAGAAACTATTAAAAAGAAAAAAAGGAGTACTGAATTTTTCATAATTGAAAAATTTTGAAGGTCTCTTAAAGTTACAATATTTTTAGGAAAATAGAAACAAAAAAACAACTAAAAATCGCAATCTTCAGTTGTTTTTACTTTAAGAAAAGGAAACAGATTAATTTATCCTTGATTACGTATTGGGAACAGAGATAACAGAAATTTAACGGATACACACAGATTCTTAAATTTTTTATAGCATAAAATCTTTGGAAATCTACAATATCTGCATGAAAAAAATAAAAAAATCCAATGCGAATTTTGAGTTTAGTTAATAATCTGCTTGGGGTCATTTTGTGCTGCTCTAGCTAAAATGTTTTCTGGAAGCGCTTTTTTAGCTTTGGCGCCCATCTTTTTTAGTTTTTCAACACTGGTGATGAGGTTTCCTTTTCCGTCAACCAGTTTGTTCATAGCACCGTTGTATTCCGATTTTGTTTCTTCTAGTTTTTTGCCAATTTTGATTAAATCAGCAACAAAACCTTCAAATTTATCATAAAGTGCCCCTGCTTGACGTGCAATTTCAAAGGCATTTTCTTGCTGTTTTTGGTTCGTCCACATGCTGTCAATAGTGCGTAAAGTAGCCAATAAAGTGGCCGGAGTTACAATAACAATGTTTTTCTCAAAGGCTTTGTTGTACAAACTGGTATCTTCGTTTAGTGCTATGGCAAAAGCAGGTTCAATGGGGATGAATAGCAAAACAAAATCAGGGCTTTCAATTTGGTACAAATCCTGATAGTTTTTGTTACCAAGTTGTTCAACATGACGTTTAATTGAGTTGGTATGTTCTTTAAGATAACTCGTTCTTAATTCGTCATCTTCTTCATTGATGTATTTTTCATAAGCTGTTAGTGAAACTTTAGAATCGACTACCATTTTTTTACCATCAGGCAAATTGATGACAACATCAGGAAATACTCGATTTCCTTCTTCAGTTGTAAAGCTTTGTTGTACCTCGTATTCACGACCTTTTTCTAATCCTGATTTTTCTAGGACACGTTCCAGAACCAATTCACCCCAGTTTCCTTGCATTTTACTATCGCCTTTCAATGCTTTGGTTAAGTTAAGTGTTTCCTTGCTCATTTGAAGGTTCATTTCACGAAGTCCTAAAATTTGTTGGCGTAAAGCGGCATGGTAATCAATGCTTTCTTTATGAGTATCTTCGACTTTTTTCTCAAATAACTGAATTTTATCTTGTAAAGGTGTCAAGATATTTTTCATGTTCTCTTTGTTTTGCTCCGTGAACTTATTGGATTTCTCTTCCAAGATTTTATTGGCGAGATTCTCAAATTCTTTGGTGAATTTTTCCTGTAGTTTTTCGACTTCTTCTTTTTGTTCTTTGTTGCGCTCCCAAAGATTTTCAAAATCCACTTCTTTTTTCGAAAGTTGGATTGCTAAACTGTCTTTTTCATTCCGAATCAATTCTTTCTCCGCTTGGTTGTTTTCAAGTTGTTTTTCGAAAGCTGCTTTTTCGTTTAAAAATTGTTCTTTTAATTGAGATAGCTGACTATTAAGACCGTTTAGTTTTTCCTCCAAACCACTTTTGTCCGCTTGAAAACGTGCTGATAAAAGCATTTTACCCATCATAAAACCAAGAGCAAGCGCAACAATGAAAATCAACAAAAAAGAAAATAGTGTAGGCATAGAAGTATCGTTTTTTATAAAAAGTAAAAGTAAGAATAAAATGTGCGGATGTACAGATGAGTTGTGATTTTTTTTGAATACGTAGGGACAGGTCGCGACCTGTCCGTACACGCGCCCCAATCCGTACACGCGCCCATGTCCGTACACACGTCTCAGTCCGT
>JAHEBK010000068.1 GCA_024642295.1 Flavobacterium sp.
ATATATAAAAAAACATTCCTACAAAAACAGAATTTTATCACCACCCCTGATTACTTTACTTTAATTTACATCAGCGTTCAGTGAACTAGTTTGAGGTGGCATCCTAGTAGTCCCAACGCCTCGGAACGAAGAGCCACAGCCGAATGGCGGGAACAACCATCCCTGAAAACGCCAAAACTTCTGCTCCAAAAAAAATCCCGTTTACCAAAGCAAACGGGAATATGAATAGTTGTAATTAATTCTAGTGCTTCTCTAAATCCAGAATCAAATTAGCGATTAGTGCTGTCCATCCTGTTTGATGAGATGCACCAAGTCCTTTACCAGTGTCTCCGTCAAAAAATTCATAAAAAAGATGTTCTTTTCTAAAATGTTTGTCTTTGGCAAAATGGTGCTCATGGTCATCAGAGTGGTATTGAAATTTACCTCTAGAATTTCGTTCAAAAAGTTTGATTAATCTTTTGGTTAATTCATTAGCAATTTCGTTTAAGTTCATTTTTACTCCGGAACCTGTTGGGAATTCATAAACATAAGAAGGGCCATAAAAAGTATAGTATTTACGTAATGACGTAATAATCATATAATTCAAAGGCATCCAAATAGGCCCACGCCAGTTAGAGTTACCACCAAACATATTAGAACGGCTTTCACCAGGTTCGTATTGAATTTGATGATGCCCTTCGTTTCCAAATACAAAAGGTTGTTTTTCATGGAATTTAGATAGGGAACGAATACCATAATCCGAAAGAAATTCTTTTTCGTCTAGCAAACGTATTAAAAGATGTTCCAATCTAAATCCGCGCATGATAGAAAACAAATAATTACCCTCTTCATTAGCGCTTTCTAAATTTGAAATTAAGGAGGCCAAATCAGGACGGGTTCTTATGATTTCGTTAGCGCGTCTTCTGAAGTCTTTTAATTCTTCAAATAGATTTTTATTCATGATTTCGACTGCAAACATTGGAATAACCCCCACTAATGAGCGCACTTTTAAACGTTCCGTACTACCGTCTTCCAATTCGACAACATCGTAATAAAAATTATCTTCATCATCCCAAAGTGAAATGTCTTTTTTACCAATATGATGCATGGCCCAAGCAATGTTTAGGAAATGTCTAAAAAACTTAGCCGATACTTCTTCATAAATTTTGTTGGTTTTTGCTAATTCGAGTGACATGCGCAACATGTTCAACGAGAACATTGCCATCCAACTCGTGGCATCTGCCTGTTGCATTTTTTTAATACCCTCCGGCATGTGGTTGCGGTCAAAAACTCCGATGTTATCCAACCCTAAAAACCCTCCTTCAAATAAATCCGTACCACTGGTATCTTTTTGGTTTACCCACCAGGTAAAATTGATCAAGAGTTTTTGGAACGCTTTTTCCAGAAAAGGTGTATCCGGTTTACCTGTGCGCTCTTTGTCTTTGTCATAAACATTCCAAACAGCCCAAGAGTGAACAGGAGGATTCACATCACTAAAATTCCACTCATAAGCTGGGATTTGACCATTAGGATGCATATAACTTTCCTGTAAAACAAGTAGTAACTGTTCCTTAGCAAAAACAGGATCAATTTCGACAAAAGATGCCATGTGAAAAGCAAGATCCCAAGCGGCATACCAAGGATATTCCCATTTATCTGGCATTGAAATTATATGTCGGTTGTTGAGATGTTGCCAGCCATAATTACGGGAGTCCGTACTTCTGTAAGTAGGATTTTCATCAGTTCCTCCAAAAATCCATTTATGAATGTTATAATAATAAAACTGCTTGGTCCATAACAAGCCTGAAAAAGCACTTTTTGCAATGGCTCGATGAGCTTTTGGTATTTTTTTGTTTATTATTTTTTTGTAAAAGGATTCACATTCTTTAATCCTTTGTTCAAATATCGAATCAAAATCAACCCAAGCATCTTCTAATTCCAAAGTACTCAAACGTATTTTAATACTCTTTTCTTCACCAGGTTTTAACTCTAATTTATGCCAAATAGCAGCCTTAGTCCCCAGTTTTTTTGGATTTACTGTTGGTTCTCCGCTTACAACATGGTTGTTAATACCATCTTTTACAAACTCATACTCGTTAGGCACATGATAAATGCGTTCGTTGTTGGTTTCGTTTTCACAAAATAATTGTTCGCCATCTTGATGGTATAAATAATAGTCGCCATTTCGGGTACTTTTGGAAAGAATCGTATTCTTTGAAACAGATTCCATATTAGGGCGTGGATGTCTGTTGTTGTGTTTCCAGAAATTACGAAACCATAAATGTGGCAATACATGAATTTCGGCTGTGTCTTTTCCTCTATTTACAACCGTTACTTTCATCAAGATATCATCAATATCTGCTTTTGCATATTCGATAAAACAATCAAAATAAGCATTATCATTAAAACTATCCGTATCCAGAATTTCAAATTCGGCATCTTCACGACCTCGTTTGTTATTTTGTATGATTTCCTCATATGGAAATTCATTTTGTGGATATTTATAAAGGTATTTGTTATAGGAATGTGTAGGTGTTGAAACTTGATGAAAATAAAGTTCTTTTACATCTTCACCATGATTTCCTTGGTTGTTTGTAAGTCCAAACAAGCGTTCTTTTATAATAGGGTCTTTTCCGTTCCAAAAGGCTGGTGCCAAGCATAATATCTCGCGAGAGTCACAAAAACCACCAATTCCTTCTTCTCCCCATCTATAGGCGTTGCTACGTGCTTTGTCATGGTTGATAAATTCCCATGCGTTTCCATCATTGCTGTAATCTTCCCGAACAGTTCCCCATTGTCTCTCAGCCAAATAAGGACCCCATTTTTTCCAGTTTTTATAACTGTTAGCAACTGCTAATCTTCCTTTTTCTGAAATCATTTGAGTCATATTATTGTATACTTATTAGTGGTATTTCTTCCTAGGACCTATTCTTAAAAACTCCTTATTTTAAGGTACGTTTTTAGTGGTCAAAAGTAAAAATAAGATAATTTTTTTCAATTACTTTATACATTAGGAAACTATTGCCTAATTGTTGGTAATCCTTGAATTCTTTTTATATATCAAAAAAAAAGTGGTGTTTTTTTGATGGACTAGTATTAATCAAATTGTAAAAATATTCTCTTTAGGGAAAAGAGAAAAATTTTAAATCTTTATCAAGCAATTAAATAGGTTTATTTAGACTTCTTCCAGAATCTTTTTTGGCTCTTTTTCAATACTATTCAAAACATCAAAGGTAGGCTCTTTGAATTCTTGTTCGTTAGCCAAAGTTTTGTTTAACGTTAAAACCAAACAAGGCAATAACATCAAGTTAGACAACATCCCAAAACCTAAGGTCATGGCAATTAATCCTCCCAAGGCTACGGTACCTCCAAAATCAGATAAAAGGAAAACCGAAAATCCTGCAAACAACACCACCGAAGTATAGAACATACTCACTCCAGCTTCTTTAATCGTGGCAAAAACTGATTTTTTTATCTTCCAGTTGTTGTGTGTCAATTCTTGTCGGTATTGCGCTAAAAAGTGAATCGTATCGTCTACGGATAATCCAAAGGCAATACTAAAAACTAATATCGTAGAAGGTTTCAACGGAATCCCAAAATAACCCATCAATCCAGCAGTAATCACAAGAGGCAACAAGTTAGGAATTACCGATACCACCACCATCTTGAACGAGCGAAACATAAAAACCATCAGCAAGCAAATCAAGAAAATAGCAAAAAGTAAGGATGAAACTAAATTATCTAACAAATATTTGGTACCTTTTTCAAAAACCAAGGCTTTTCCAGTCATCACTACATCATAGCGATCTTTAGGAAAAATTTCGTTGGTTTTGGCAAGGAGTTTATCTTCTATTTTGGACATATTTCCTGTTCCAATATCTTTCATAAAAGTGGTGATTCTAGCCGTTTGTCCCGTGCTGTCCACATAACTTTTCATGATGTTGTTTTTGGTGTCTTTGGTTGCATTTTTGGCGTAACTCAAAATAAAACTTTGTTCCTGAGAAGTAGGCAATTCGTAATATTCAGGATTCCCATTGTAATAGGCTTGTTTCGAATATTTAACCAAATTTAAAATCGAAATCGGTTTTGATAACTCCGGGATTTCTTCAATGGTTTTTTGTAATTCATCCATTTTACGAAGTGTTGAAGCCTTCATCACTCCCTTTTTTCGTTTGGTGTCAATCGTGATTTCCAGAGGCATAACTCCATTGAAATCGTTCTCAAAAAACAAAATATCTTTGAAAAACCCGGTGTTTTGTGGCATGTCTTCAATCAAACTACCCGAAGTTTGAATTTTCAACGCTCCAAACGAACTAATGACAAACAATACAATCGCTACAGCATACACATAACGACGGTTGTATTTAACTGTTTTTTCAATCCATTGAATGAAAACCTTGGTGTAATTACGGTTTAAATGCTCAAGGTGTTTGGCTTTTGGAACTGGCTGGTAACTGTAGTAAATAGGAATGGTTATCAAGCATAAAAAGAACAAAGCCATAATACTCAATGAAGAGATGATACCAAATTCTTTTAGCAGTTCACTATTGGTAATGATAAAAGTGGCAAAACCAGCCGCTGTTGTTAAGTTTGTCATTAAGGTTGCGGTACCAACTTTAGTAATTACCCTTTGTAAAGAACGCGCTTTGTTTCCGTGAGCAACATATTCTTGTTGGTATTTATTAGTTAAGAAAATACAGTTGGGAATTCCAATGACAATAACTAGAGTCGGAACTAATGCAGTAAGAACCGTGATTTGATAATGAAACAATCCAAGCAATCCGAAAGTCCACATCACGCCTACCACCACAATAAGGATAGCAATCAAAGTAGCACGAAAAGAACGGAAAAAGAAAAAGAAAATAAGGGATGTAATCAAAAGCGAAACCCCTATAAACAAACTGATTTCGTCCAGAATACTCAAGGCATTTAAGGTGCGGATGTAGGGCATTCCAGAAACCCGTAAATCAATGCCCGTTTCTTTTTCGAAGGCTTCAATTTTTGGAATAAAATCATTGACAATATAGGTTTTACGAGCTGCGGTATTGACAATTTTCTTGTCCATATAAATAGCCGAACGAAGTGAACCGTTTTTTTTATTGAATAACAATCCTTCGTAAAAAGGCATGTTTTGAAACAAATCTTTTTTGATGGAATTCAAATAAGCGGTCGAATTTGTTTTTTTAACATCCACAAAAGGAACCATTTCAAAGGTTTGCAGCGAATCATTTTTCTTGAGTTGCTTCAAATCATTGATTGAAACCACTAAATCAATTTCTTTTTGATTCTTGATTTCGGTCATTAATTTAGTCCAGGCAGCAAATGCTTTGGGAGTAAAAAACGCATCATCTTTGACTCCTACAACAATGAGGTTTCCTTCCTCTCCAAATTTATCTAGAAAGGCATTGTATTCGTTGTTAATGCTATTATTATCAGGAAGTAAGTTGGCTTCGGTAAATGAAAATTGAATATTTTTCCATTGTGAACCTAAGAAAACGGTTAGTATTAAAATAAAACCAAGAATCGCCAGTCTGTTTTTAAGTACAATTCGGGCAACAAATTCCCAAAACCCTACTTTAAATTTCTTTTTCATAAATTTCTTAAATGGTTGCAAATGTAGTGAAAACCACCCCGAAAGCGTAATATTTTTTTAAATTTTAAATGAATTTTAGGGTTTTGAAAGGGCTTTCTTTTTAATATAAAAGAAAATTTCGGCATGTAAAACCTATTAGAGAATTTAGCATCTTTGTGATGGATTTAAATACAATTATCAGGGTATGACAAATTTGAAAAAATATAGAAATACGTTGTTTTATTTCGGTGTAACGGGAGGGTTTTCAGCCTTGATTTATTGGATAATAAACAAGGGAAAACTGCTTCAAATAAAACATGATTTGCCAGTTAAGACAACAGAGCATAGCGCTTGGAATGATTTCATAGTTTCAATGGAACATAATTTCAAAGACCCATTGGCTATTTTGTTAGCTCAAATTGTCATGATTATTTTGACCGCTCGTTTATTCGGTTGGATTTTTAAGCGCATTGGACAGCCTACAGTTATTGGTGAAATCATTGCGGGAATTGTTCTTGGCCCTTCATTAGTGGGAATGTATTTCCCAGAATTTTCAGCCGCCTTATTTCCAGTGGAATCTTTGGGCAATTTGAAATTTTTAAGCCAAATCGGATTAATACTTTTCATGTTCGTCATTGGAATGGAATTGGATGTGAAAGTTTTGAAAAACAAAGCCAGCGAAGCCATTGTGATTAGTCATGCCAGTATTGTGATTCCTTTTGCGCTGGGAATTGGCTTGTCTTATTTTGTATATAATCAATTTGCACCAGCAGGAGTAGCATTTCTTTCTTTTAGTTTGTTCATGGGAATTGCCATGAGTATTACGGCATTTCCTGTTTTGGCTCGAATTGTACAAGAAAGAGGCATTCACAAAACGCGATTGGGCGCTATTGTTATTACTTGCGCCGCTGCCGATGATATTACCGCTTGGTGTTTGCTAGCTGTGGTGATTGCTATTGTAAAAGCGGGAGATTTTGTGGGCTCAATTTATGTTATTTCGTTGGCTTTGCTATATGTTTTGGCAATGATTTATATGGTAAAGCCCTTTTTAAAACGCATTGGAGATTTATATGCCGAGAAAGAAAGCATTGGAAAACCCGTGATGGCGATTTTCTTTTTGTTATTGATTTTGTCGTCCTATGCTACTGAAGTGATTGGAATTCACGCATTATTTGGTGCTTTTATGATGGGTTCTATCATGCCAGATCTAGCTAAATTCCGAATGATATTTATTGAAAAAGTTGAGGATGTTTCCGTAATTCTTTTATTGCCTTTGTTTTTTGTCTATACAGGGTTGAATACCCAAGTTGGTTTGATTAATGATGCCTATTTATGGAAAGTTACGGGTGCTATTATTTTAGTAGCAGTTGTTGGAAAGTTTCTAGGAAGTGCTTTGGCAGCCAAATTTGTGGGGCAAAATTGGTATGACAGCTTAACTATTGGAGCCTTGATGAATACCCGAGGATTAATGGAGTTGATTGTATTAAATATTGGTTTAGAATTAAAAGTATTGACACCCGAGGTATTTACAATGATGGTAATCATGGCTTTGGTGACTACCTTTATGACGGGGCCGGCCTTAAATTTACTCAGTTTTCTTTTTAAACATAATCGTGAAACAGAATTGGAAGAGGAAATAGATAGTGATAAATACCGCATTCTGATTTCTTTTGGGAACAACGAAAAAGGAAAATCTCTTTTACGTTTAGCCAACAATTTAACCAAAAAGCAAAAAACAGCTTCAACAATTACCGCCATGCATTTGTTGCAAAGTGAGGAATTACACTCTTTCAATATGGAAGAAATGGAGAAAGAGAGTTTTGACCCTATTTTGGACGAATCAGACCAATTAGGATTGAAAGTAGCTCCTGTTTTTAAAGTAACCAATGATATTGAAACTGAAATTGCTGACGCCGCCAATCAAGGTGATTATGATTTGTTGTTAGTCGGTTTAGGGAAATCTATTTTTGAAGGAACACTGTTGGGGAAAGTTATTGGATTTACCACCCGAATCATCAATCCCGACCGTTTGATTGATAAATTCAAGGGAAAAGAAGGCCTGTTTGAAAACTCCCCATTTGACGAAAGAACAAGGCTAATTGTTGCCAAAACCAAGAAGCCTTTAGGGATATTAATTGACAATGAGTTTCAAGAAGCCAATCATGTTTTTGTACCCATTTTGAAATCGGATGATTCTGTATTGATTGATTATGTTCAAAAATTGATTTACAACAACAATTCGAAAATCACTGTTTTAGACATGAATGGTTTTGTCAAAAATAATTTTGTAATTCAAAGCGCCATTGTTTCATTACTGCAAAAATACCCGAACAACCTTGAAGTGATTTCTGAAAAAGGGATTAATATTGCTTTTTTAAAACAACAAGATTTGATGCTAATTAGTTTGGCAAGCTGGAAAACAATTCAAGATTCTAATAATGATTGGCTGATTGATGTTCCATCGGTATTAATTATTAAACCTTAAAATGAGTTGGAAATTTAGTATTCAAAGAACCAGCGAGTTTTTAGTATCTTTTTTCTTAATCACTAAAGCCCTAAATTAAGTACA
>JAHEBK010000398.1 GCA_024642295.1 Flavobacterium sp.
ATGAAAGGTGTTCGCGAAATTGGATAAGGTATAAAAAGTTTATAGAATGGGAGTTACAATACATTTTGAGGGAAAACTCAAATCTGATTTGGAATATGAAAAAGTAATGCTTGACGCCAAAACTTTTGCCGAGGCTAATGAAATGGAGTCTGCTTTTTTTGCCGAAGAAGAAAAATTATTATTGCGTCATAAAGAGGGTGAAGAATGGGATTATTCAGGTCCTACCAAAGGAATCCGAATTCAACCCCACGAAAATACAGACCCGTTGCTGCTAGAGTTTGATGAAAATAACTACCTACAGGAATATTGTAAAACACAATTTGCCGACATTGATATTCACATCAAAATAGTTGCTTTATTAAAGTCGGTTGAAAAGTATTTTGACAGCTTAAAAGTGAATGATGAAGGCGAATATTGGCAAACAAATGATAAGGTAATTTTACAAAACCGGATTGACACCTGTTTTTACCAAATAGAAACACTCAGACAAAATGACCCTACACTTGATGGACCTTACAAAACAGAGGAAGATCGCATTGTAGATTTGTTGCATACCTCGTAAAAAACAGACCTAAAAAATCCACTACTATTTTCAAAACATTGAAAAGGGTAGTGGATTTTTTATGGGTATAAACAAGTAATTATTTTTTACTGCTAGTCGCTTTTTTTTGTATTGTAGGGACTACTTTTTTCTTATAAAGTGGAACAAAATAAGTGACCGTATAATTAAATCCTACACCAAAATTACCGTTATAGGTCCTATTAAATCCTGGAATATAGAGGTTGTCAAAATTGTTTGGTTTTTTGTTTGAAACCAAAGTGTTTAATCTCAAACTAAAACCTACAAATACATTATTAAATACTTTTGCTTTTAATCCTGCCACGACTTCAATCCAACTTGCTGTTAATCCGCTGAACTTATCTCCAGAATTATTAATCGTTGATTCCCCAAAATATTGGGAAGTATTATAGATTCTAAAAGTATTTAATTCTTGACTAAAAGTACTAAAACCATAGCGCAAACCTATTGAAATTATGTTTTCCATATCCAGCCAGTTTTCATAACCATTGTAATCGAAACCTACTTTTAGATAAGAACCTTTGGTAGTGAAATTCAAACGAGAATCATCCGTTGTTTTGTCTTCGGTACCTAATTCAGCAGCTAAGAAATATTTTTTTGTAAAACGATAATCCCCTACTAATTCGATTCCTTTATAATCTTTATCATATAAGCCACGTGTTAATTTGTATAAATCAACGCCTAATCGCAAACCGTAACGGTTTGTTTTAGGGGCAACTACCGTATCATTTTTAATGTCTTGAGGCAAGGCTTGTGCATTAGCAAAAGAGTTGTCGGGAACAACTGTAGGTTCTTTTTCGGCTTTTGTTTTTGAAGTTGGTTCTTTTTCAATAACAGAATTTGTTTCCTTTTTAACAACAGGAATAGGTTTTTTACCAGTTGTTTCTTGAGCATGAGCCAACAAAAAAGCGAAAACGAGACAAATACTAAAAATAGATTTCAAGGTGTGTTTCATTTTCGTTAGTTATAGTTCTGTTTTTTACGGATATGCTTCGCATCCATTTTCCATCTGCCACTGCTGCATCAGTATGAGTAAAAGGATTGGCTTGATTCAATACATAATTGGTTTTAAAACCGCAGGCTCTAGAAACAAATAGGGTACTTCGACTGTAATCAAACTGAAGAATGTCCTCGTTAATAATAGCAGTATTTGCGTCGTTAAAATTCAATATAAATCGAAAATTGACAACATCAGCTTCTGTTTTTAAGGGAATACCAACTGTGTTTCCATTTATTAAAGTACTTCCGTTATAGCTAATTCCTTCAGTCATTCCATCAGCAATTATTTTTAAATTAGTAACAGACTTCAACGTAGACGGGTCGTTAATATCATAAAAACTAATCACCAATCGGGGAGTGGTAGCTGTATTTTCATCGCAAATATCATCCTTCTCACAACTGGAGAAACTGAGGCCTATAACTAAAAATAACAACAGTATTTTTTTCATTTCTTTTTTAAGTGATTAGTGATTCGTAACTAGTAATTAGCACAAAATAGTAACTAATAACTCTTAACTAATAACTAGTTGCTATTTATCGTCTTTCCAATAAAACGACATTTTCAACATGATGCGTTTGAGGAAACATATCCACAGGTCGCACACGGCTTACTTTGTATTTTTCATCCATCAAAGCTAAATCAC
>JAHEBK010000399.1 GCA_024642295.1 Flavobacterium sp.
GTAATCGCTTGCCTTTGTCTCCTTGACGTTTTAGTGATAAAAGTTGTTCCCAGTTCATGGTTTTATTTTCGATTTTTATAAAAATTGGAATGTTTTCAAAGATACTTAAAACGACCAAAGATAAAATAGGTTTGTCATTGATTTATTTGTGGTGAAATATTCCTATATAAAATGAATATTGTGGTCTTTCCTCTTTTTAAAAATCGTATTTTTGAATTTGTCATCAATAATGGGGCAGACAAAAAAATGAATCCAAAATCGCAATCACCTATTGAAAGAATCGAGCCACCGTTTTGGTATGCTGGAATGCAGAACAAAGAGCTAGAGATCCTGTTCTACGGTCAAAATATTGCGCAATTTTATGTTTCTACTTCTGTTTCTGGTATTATTACTAAGGTGACGAAAACTGAAAATCCTAATTATCTTTTTGTTACTATAAATGTAAAAGTAGATTATGCGAGTGAATTGTTTTTTGTTTTTAAACGAAATAATAAAACCATTTTTACCCAAAAGTACAGCATCAAACAGCGAAAAGAAAATTCGGCCGAACGTAAAGGATTTGATTCTTCGGATGTGATTTATCTACTAATGCCCGACCGTTTTGCTAATGGTAATGGCGCCAATAATAATGATAAAAACACCCTTGAAAAGTACAATCGAGAACTTGCGGGAGGTAGGCATGGTGGTGATATTAATGGGATTATTCAGCATTTGGATTATATAGAATCTTTAGGAGTAACAACGCTTTGGAGTACACCACTTTGCGAAGATAATGAAGAAGAATTTTCATATCATTCTTATGCGCAATCTGACGTGTATAAGGTAGATCCAAGATTTGGAACAAATGACGATTATGTGCGTCTATCTGCTGCATTACATAAACGGGGCATGAAAATTATTCATGATTATGTAACCAATCATTGGGGATTGGCACATTGGATGGTTCAAGATGCTCCTACAATAGATTGGATAAATACGTTTGAAGAATATCTACAAACTAATCATAAACGAACCACAGTAATTGATATAAATGCGGCTAAAATTGATAGGAAACAATGTATTGAAGGATGGTTTGTACCCACGATGCCTGATTTGAATATTACAAATCCTTTGGTTTTAAGGTATTTGACTCAAAATGCTATTTGGTGGATCGAGTATGCTAATTTGGATGGTTTAAGAGTAGATACTTTTAACTATGCAGAACCTAAACAGATGGCTCAATGGACAAAAGCCATTATGGATGAGTACCCAAATTTTAACATGGTCGGTGAAATTACACAACGCAATCATGGAATTTTGGCCTATTGGCAAAAGGATAGTAAAACAGGACAAATTCATAATTATAATTCTAATTTGCCTTCAGTTATGGACTTTGCACTTTGTGATTTTTTGCAAATGGTATTCAATGAAGATGATGGGAGTTGGGATCGCGGAATGACTCGTATTTATGATTCTTTAACCTTTTGTATCCCAACGCTCACAATTTATTAATATTTGCCGAAAACCATGACTCCAAAAGATTGAATTATTGTTATAATTTTGATATTCGAAAATATAAATTGGCAATGGTAATTCTGGCGACTGTTAGAGGCATTCCACAATTGTATTATGGTTCTGAAATTGGAATGGCGGGCGATCAGTATTTAGGAGATGCTGATATTCGTCAAGATTTTCCAGGAGGTTGGGAAGGCGATGCAAATAATGCTTTTAAACCAAAAGGGCGTACCAAAGGACAGAAAGAGTATTTTGATTTTACATCCAAATTATTTCAATGGCGTAAAACGAAAGCAGTCATTCATTACGGGAAAACGACTCACTATATTCCTGAAGATAACATCTATGTTTATTTTAGGTATAATGAAGCCGAATCAGTGATGGTGGTGATTAATAATAATATTGAATCAAGAACGTTTCCAACGGCTAGATTCAATGAAAATCTAGAAAATTATACAAAAGGAAAATTCATTTTTGATACTACTGTTTTGGATTTAAAAGTTGATATTACGGTGGAAGGCAAGGGATTTTTAATTTTAGAATTAGAAGCATGAGTTTGCTAATAAATTAATACGGAATGCTAAAAATTGGACATCGAGGCGCAAGAGGTTATGAACCTGAGAATACTTTATTAAGTTTTCAAAAAGCATTGGATTTAGGTGTAGACGGAATTGAACTCGACGTTCATTTGTCTGCAGATAGCGAAATTGTAGTTATTC
>JAHEBK010000400.1 GCA_024642295.1 Flavobacterium sp.
CATAGCGCATTTCACCTTTAGGTATGGGTCTTTTTCTATCCCCACCTAGTAAATGCCATTTGCCTATATAGGCGGTTTGATAGCCTTGTTCTTTTAAGATTTGGCCTAATAATTTTGTTTTATTAGGTAGTAGTGGTTGGTCATTATTGAATACACCATTTTTTAATGGATGCATCCCACTCATTAACATTCCTCTAAAAGGAGAACATACCGCTTGATTAGAATAAAAGTTTTTAAAAAGAACCCCTTCGTTTGCTAGTTTATCTAAATTAGGTGTAATGATTTGTTTATTTCCATAAGCACCAACCATATCATAAGAATGTTGGTCAGAAAGTACAATTACTAAATTGGGTTTTTTTAAATTTTTTTCGCTCTGTTGTGCTTTACAAGATAGTAAACACAGTAATGCTATTGAGTAATAAAATATTTTATACATATATAATTTGTAAAAGGGATAGCTTTGAGGCTATCCCTATTATAAAAACATTCAGTGATTTAACTTTAGTAACCTGGATTATTAGGTAATAATTTTGGGTTAAGGTTAATTTGACGGTCTGGAATTGGATACAATAAAAATTTATCATTCCATACTGCGGTAGGTGCTCGCAATATTCTAGTAGGGTGATTTTCAAAATTTTCTTTTGCAGTACCCCAACGTCTAATGTCGTACAATTCAGTATATTCATCATAAAATTCACGGATTCTCTCGTTTCTTATGATTTGTCTTAATAAAGCTTGGTTCGTTTCAGTGATAACTGTAGCTTTTACTCTGTCTCTTGCTACTTTTAGGTATTTAAGTGCATTTATAGGGTCATTAACTTCATTATAAGCTTCAGCAAGCATAATAAATGCGTCCACATAACGGTAGATTATGATGTCTTTTGAATGAGCAGTGTTACGAGTCGCAGCAGGATCAATATATTTTGTACCACAAATACCAAAGTTTCCACCATAAAAGTTGTTAACATTTGGACTGTATGTTACCGTTGCGCCATTATTTGTTCTAACATAACTATGGATAAATCCATCAGTTCTTCTTACATCGGTAGTAGTTGTATTACTAGTACCATAAAGTAATAATAGTGAATTAGGATGTGCTGTAAAATAGGATCCTGTACTAGCCGAAAAGGGACTGTTTCTAGGTGTAGTGATGTGGGGCATAACTCCTCCAAAACCTTCTACATAAGTGTTTCCTAATGAAAACACTATTTCTTTGTTTTGTTCATTAGCTACACTAAATATTGATTTCCAGTCTGCTACTAATTCAACATCATAAGCAGTAGGGTTATCCGCTAATGGCTTTAAGGCATCAATAGCTTTTTGATAATTTTCAGTACGTTGCAATGGCAATCCCGCAGAAGTTAAATAAACCTTCCCTAACATTAAAGTAGCTGTGGATTTAACCATTCTTCCTCTAGTAGAATTATGCCATGCTACTGGTAATTTCTCACTAGCAAATTTTAAATCTTCAATGATTAAATCGTAGACTTTTTCTTTGTCTGCTCTAGGTCTAAATAAGACATCTTCTCCAACACCTTCAGTAGGTTCGGTATGAATAGGCACATTTCCCCATAATTGTACCAAATTAAAGTAGCAATAGGCTCTCATACATTTTGCTTCAGCTATATACTGATCCATTAGAGCTGGTTTAGTTTTCATCAATGGGCTTGTAGGGATGTTTTTAATCATGTTGTTTGCACGATTGATAGCGTCATAAGCAATTGTCCATACTTGATTAGGTCTGCCGTTAAAATTTGTTTCCTCAATAGCGTATATTGTTTGTTTCCATCGAATATCTTGAGGAGAAAATGTTACTAAATATTGACTAGGATAGGCTACAAGGTCAAAAAGAAACCACTCCCATTGGGTACTTTTAAAAGTATTGTAAAGTCCTATAGATTGCGTTGCAATTTGTTGTTCGGTTTCGAAAAAATTTTCACCAAGGAAACTGGAGAATACTTCTTCATTTAAGTCATTACAACTGGTTAATGAGAGTAAAAATACTGTAATTATTATTTTTATTTTTGTTTTCATGTTTTTATGTATTAAAAATTAAAATCAAGGCTAAGACTGTAAACTTTAGCTCTTGGGTAAGCCTCATAATCCACTCCTCTAGAGAAAGCATTTCCTCTATTGGTATTTACTTCAGGATCTGGACCACTATATTTAGTCCATGTAAATAAATTTGTACCAATTAAAGTTAAGCTAAT
>JAHEBK010000401.1 GCA_024642295.1 Flavobacterium sp.
GGCTTTGCCGATATTAATCATGTTGCCATTTTTGGTCATTTCTATCCTTTCTTATAAAAGTTACCCTTATTTTTTCAAAATGGCGCGTATTTGGGCCAAGTTTATTCTTTTTGGGATGGGATTTTATTATAAAATAGAAAAGGAGCAAGCTATAGATTCAAAAAAAAGTTATATGATTGTGGCTAATCATACTTCAATGACGGATATTATGTTGATGCTGGCTGTTGTCAAAAATCCTTTTGTTTTTGTTGGTAAACAGGAGTTAGCAAAAATTCCGTTGTTTGGTTTTTTTTACAAACGTACTTGTATTTTAGTTGATCGAAATTGTTCGAAAAGTAAAAATGATGTTTTCAAAAAAGCTCAAAAACGATTGAATATGGGACTGAGCGTTTGTATTTTCCCCGAAGGTGGAGTGCCAAGTGATGAATCAGTGCTCCTAGATTCTTTTAAAGACGGCGCTTTTAGATTAGCGATTGATCATCAAATTCCAATTTTACCCATTACTTTTGCCGACAATAAAAAGAGATTTTCATATACTTTTTTCAGCGGAAGTCCTGGTTTGATGCGAGTGAAAGTTCATTCAACTATTGCAACCACTGGTAAAACGGCTCTCGATAGAAAACTACTTAGAGAAGAAACAAGGGAAGTTATTTTAAATCAATTGAATATTTTTACTATAAAAAGCGGTAACTCACCCCAGAGTACAATACAAGAAGGACAGGTTTAAAATTATTGGATTTGGTTGAAAGTATTTATAAAAAAATGCCCGAATCATCAATTCGGGCATGTCTTATTTATTTTTAAAGAAATTTAGTTATCTCCAATCTCTTTAATTCTAGCTTTGATTTTTACTTCTAATTCATCCGCTAATTCAGGATTGTCTTTGATTAATGTTTTTACTGCATCACGACCTTGACCTAATTTAGTATCACCGTAGCTAAACCATGAACCTGATTTTTTTACGATTTCAAACTCCACCGCTAAATCTAGAATTTCGCCTGTTTTAGAAACACCTTCACCGTACATAATGTCGAATTCTGCTGTTTTAAATGGTGGTGCTACTTTGTTTTTTACGATTTTCACTTTAGTTCTATTTCCAAGAACATTTTCACCGTCTTTAATTTGAGTCGAACGACGAATATCCAAACGTACCGAAGCATAAAACTTCAAAGCGTTACCACCAGTAGTTGTTTCAGGATTTCCAAACATCACTCCAATTTTTTCTCTCAACTGGTTGATGAAGAAAACCGTACAATTTGTTTTGCTAATTGTTCCTGTTAATTTACGCAAAGCTTGTGACATCAAACGAGCGTGTAATCCCATTTTAGAATCGCCCATTTCGCCTTCAATCTCACTCTTAGGAGTCAAAGCTGCTACCGAGTCAATAACCACAATGTCAATAGCACCTGAACGAATTAAATTCTCAGCAATTTCTAAGGCTTGTTCTCCGTTATCTGGTTGCGAGATAATTAAATTCTCAATATCCACACCTAATTTTTCGGCATAACC
Organism: Flavobacterium sp.; assembly: GCA_024642295.1. Lineage (GTDB taxonomy): Bacteria > Bacteroidota > Bacteroidia > Flavobacteriales > Flavobacteriaceae > Flavobacterium. Next base: position 1,510 of record JAHEBK010000401.1, read on the forward strand.
TCTATCAAAAGCATGTTCCGCATCAATAAAAGCGGCAATTCCACCTGCTTTTTGAGCCTCAGCAATCGCATGAAGTGTCAAAGTCGTTTTTCCAGAAGATTCTGGTCCGTAGATTTCTATAATACGACCTTTAGGGTAACCGCCTACTCCTAAGGCTAAATCAACTCCTAATGACCCTGAGGAAATAGTTTCGACCTCGACAATGGCTTTGTCGCCCATTTTCATTACCGTTCCTTTTCCGTAAGTTTTATCTAATTTATCTAGCGTTAACTGTAACGCTTTTAATTTGGCTTCTTTCTCTGTACTCATTGTCTCTTTTACCTTTACTTTCATTAATGGATGTTATCTGGCACACTTAAAAAACTTGGAATAAGCGTGTTCAATAGAATTGTTTATTTTATGTTTCTAAAAAACTATTTCGTAAAAATACTTATTTTTTGATGCAATAATCTCTTTTAAAAATATTTTTATTCACTTTTTAGAAACCATTATTTGTAAACCAAATTATCGATTTTTTAGCATCTATTTCTGCTCCAGAATCTTCTGGATTTTAAAACCGACGATTTGAGACTGTTGGGGCAGGGGACATTACATTAATAGAAATATTTAACAAATCACCAAGTTTTATTCTTCATAAATTTGGACTATGAATTAAGAGCTAACAACTTTTTCCTAAAATCTAAATTATATATTTTTTCAC
>JAHEBK010000069.1 GCA_024642295.1 Flavobacterium sp.
CATCTTTTAGTCCATCACCGTTACTATAAACACCTGTTTCGTTAGGATACAAACCAAACATAATGGCATTTCTACTAGGCACACACATTGGCGCTTGACAAACCGCTTGATTAAAAAAAACACCCTTTTCTGCTAAGCCATCTAATGTTGGGGTTTTCACAATTGCGTTAACCTTACCTAATGCATCCCAACGATGCTGATCATCCATTATAAATATAATATTTGGACGTTTATTTTGTTCAACAATATTAGTAGCCAGATTTTTATTTTCAGAAGATAAATTCCTGCAAGAAAAAAAAGCTATTGCAATTACAAGAAAAAAACAATATGTTCTTAAATTAAAATATTTCATGAATTATTTTTTCAACCGTGTTTTTATTAATAAAGGATCATCAGCTACATCTCCAGAAGATAAACGCCAGTTGGACATTGCAGTCCTTAATTCCTTTAACTTACTTAGATAATTCTTATCTTGAATGAGATTATTAGTTTGCCCCTCATCCACTTTCATATCATATAATTCCTCCGAAGACCTCCCTGATTCTAATATTTTTAGAAGGTTAAATTGTATTGGATGAGAAAACTCAGCATGTAATGTAGCATTATAACTATGATTACCCCATGATTTTTCCTCTTTTAAATCAGCTGGAAGTTTATATGATTTGTCATGCATTAAATTTTGAATATAATAATACCTACCATCAAATACCATCCTACTAGGATAATGCTCATCCCTATCTGGCCCATGTGAATTATGCTCACCAAAAACGTAATTTCTTGCAGCATAATCGTTGTTTTTACCTTCTAGCAGTGGCATTAACGACTTACCTTGTACCGTCTCAGGATTTTTTATACCAACAAAATCTAAAATAGTAGGCATAAGGTCAATCAATGAAACTAAACTCGTATTTAATTTATTTTTTAAAACTTTAGGTCCTGCTATGACTAAAGGCACATGTAAACCAGCAAAATAGGCACTAGCCTTCGCTCTATGATAAGGTTCACCTTGATCAGATGTGTATATTATTAAAGTGTTATCATAAATCCCTTTATCTTTAAGGGCTTTAATTATAGCTCCAGCGCAAGCATCCGCAATTTGTACTGACCCATAATACTTCATTAAATCTTGACGCATTTCAGGAGTATCTGGCAAATATTTTGGAACTTGAATACTATTTGGATTAGGAAGAAATTCAGGAAATTTACCTACGTGATGTTCAAAATTACGATGTGGCGCACTAATATTTGCTTGTAGAAAAAAAGGCTTTCCATCGGCTTGTTTGATAAAATTGTTAACAAATTTAGTGTATTGTTTTGGTTCGTTATTCACGGGGTCTTTCACATCATAAGGAAATTTCCACGGTGGACTCATGTGAAATTTTTGGGTGATACCCGTATAAAAACCATGTTCTAAAAATAATTCTGGTAAGGTTTTAATATACTCATGAATCCCAACTTTATCCACTTTTTTTGAGTCTCTACCAAACTCAGATTCCGCATCTTTTAGCGAAGGGGTAATGGTATTTCTCCAATGCCCATTGGCATGTGGATACATACCTGTCATAATGGAACTTCTACTTGGAGAACAAGACGCAACAGCTGCAAAAGCATTATTAAATAAAACACCTTCACTAGCCAGTTGATCAACATTAGGGGTTGAAATCCCTTTTACTCCTAATGAGGAAAGATGAGCACCTTGGTCATCAGCAAGTATCAATACTACATTTTGTACTTTTATATTTTTATATTGACTATTATTGTTCTGTGCTCCACAGAACACAGAACATAATAGGATTGTATAATATATTCGATACATATTATTTTATTACTTTAAGTCCTTTTGGAGCGACAAAAGTTGTCTCAATCTTTCCGTTTTTGCCTTGTTTGTGTGACACTTTTAAAACACCAAACTTAGTTGGAAAAGTACCTTCAGCAAATTTAAGATCTCCTAAATTTGGTTTCAACTCTATCGTATTTCCGCCATTTTTAACATTTATACCAAGGACATGTTGTGTCAACCATGGTGTAGGTCCACTAGCCCATCCGTGAGCAAAACTATGACGAAAACCTACATAGCAGAAATCTCCAAAATCACCATGAATATCATTCATTTTCTCCTTTGGCATCTCATCTATCCTACTACTATTTACAGCATCATTAACATCAAAATCTTCCCAAAAAGTTGTAGCTCCTAAATCAAGCATGCCACCCCAATATTTTTTTATAACATCAAGAGCACCATTATAATCTCCAGCTTTGGCCATAGCTTCTAGAATGTAATAACCATAAAAAGTTGACATTCCGCTAACGCCATTACTCTTCAATATCGTTTTATTTATAGTAACTGGTGACTCTAAACCTGACAAAGCTAAAAGTGAAGCTGCTTGTTTTGAAGTGTTTCCTTCAGGTTTGTGTTTTTTAAGGTTATTGGCAACTTGAAGGTATTTTTTACTTAAATCATTTCTTCCATAAAGAGTCATAATATCACTCCCCGCTTCAAAAGTCATAATCATCATTGCTTGTAAACCAGCATGAACCGCCTTAGGATCAGTACTTGTAGGCCAATCTAAAAAACGAACTCCATTAAGTTTCTCTTCATTATCCTTTCCAATATATTTTGTAAACAAATCCAATAACTCAACAATATAAGTTTCTTGCTCTTTCAAATATTTTAAATCTCCATGATAGTCGTACCAACTTTTATGAATTAACAACCACCACATGGAGTAAGAACTAATTCCGTTCATCCATTGTGGTAATGGGTACTGTGATTTAGCCAAATCAAGTGACTTAGGGACTATCGAATTATTTCCAAAAACAGAATTAATGGTCATCACCTCAGGATGCATGTCACCAACCCACACTAAACGATCACGCTTTATACCATCCCAAAGATAGTTTTGCATATTCAAATGTACGGTATAAGCACCTGTTGCCCAGATTTCATTTAATCGGGAATCACTACAGTTAAAACTTCCTAAATAGGCGATATCTCTATAAATAAAAGAAGCTTCAACCGATTTTATAGGAGCATCTTCATCTGCATCCACAACGTCTAATCTAACGAATCTAAAACCAGTTTCACCAATCTCGACACTACCCAACCAAGGCACTTCAATGATAAAATCTCTTAAGGAATGTTCATTAGTAGCATTTGTTTTGCCCCCTACATCAGATAACGTTTCCGAAACGGATTCTCCAAAACGAACTCTCAATTTAAAAGGTTTCTTTGAAGGTCTAATACCCATAGAGATTTTAATACCTCCATGAATTTCTTTACCGTAATCAAGAATTATAGATGGTTTATTTTTGGAATCACTTATAAAATGAGTTATATTCTTATCATTCACAGCTACTTGACCAGTACCTTTACGCAACAAATTATCTACATCTTTAAGATAAGTACCTGTATCATCAGACTTCCAAATAATTCTACTAGGTGTTAAATATGTTTTTGTCATTTCGGTTTTAGTGGCTCTTGAACCATATTCTTGACCAAAAACTGGAGGGAGTTGCGCTGAAACAGTATTTGCAAACAATAGCGAAACAAAAAATATTTTAAAAGATAATTTCATAAATATAATTTAAAAGTGACATTTAATTAATAAATCATAATTTTAAACAAAAAACTTTGATAAAAGCAAAAATATAGGAAGGACAACAAACACTCATCCTGCCCAATGCTGAATTAGTGCTTGCTGAAAATAACATTAAAACTATGCGAAATTAAATTACTTTACCCTTTCTTTAAAATCAACATAGGCTTTCTTTAATAAATCCCTTTGCTTGGAATATTTTGGATCATTAATAATATTGTGCTTTTCATGAGGGTCTTTCTTCAAATCATACATTTCGTCATAATTGTACTCCGTATAATTTAAATATTTAATTCCCACCCCTACAACACCTTCTACACTAGGCAACTTTGGACTACCAAGAAAGGTATGTTCATAAAAAAAGCTATCTCTTTTATTCTTTTTTAATTCTTTGAAATTAAGCAAATTGACCCCCTGCATATTTTTATTTTTCTCAATTCCGGCTGCTGCCAAAATAGTAGGTGCTATATCTATATTTAAAGCAATATCATAAATATTTCTTCCTCCTTTTTTAGACTTCATCCTTGGATCATAAATTATCATAGGAACTCGTATTGATTCTTCATGACCGAACCATTTACCCGCCAAACCATGTTCACCCAAATACATACCATTGTCACCCATAAAAATGATAATCGTATTTTTATCAAGATTTTTCTCCTTTAACTTCTTTCTTAAATCACCAACTGCATCATCAACACCATTAATTAAACGATAATAATTTTTAACCATTTCTTGGTATTTTTCAGGTGTATCAAAACGCATTTTCCAACGCTCTCTTGCTATATTTTCTTTAAATTTAAAAAAAGCAGGCAATGAATCCCAATATTTGGAAGCAAAAGTTTCAGGTTCCGGAATAACAACATCCTTATAATAATCAACGTATTTTTTCTTTGGAATAAACTGTCTCACATCATTATCTTCGGCATGAGGGGCTTTAAAACTTACCGATAAACAAAAAGGTTTGTCTTTTGGTCTGTCTAAATATTCTAAAATATTATTTTCAACAATATCGGTGTAATGAACTAAATCCCCATTTTTATTAAAATTTTCATAATGAGGTTGGTGTTTATCAGTACACATCCAATAATCATATTCATTCTTAGGCTGATCACCTGGATTCCCTACTCCGTATTTCCCAATAAAACCAATATCGTATCCCGCTTTTTTTAACAATAATGGATAAGTCTGCATCAATGCTTCATTAGACATACTGGTAACAAAGTCATTTATTTTATGTCGGGATTCATATTGCCCAGTTAAAATACTAGCGCGACTCACACAGCATATAGAAGTAGTTACGTAAGCATTTCTGTATAATGTTCCAGATTTAGCTAAATCATCTAATTGTGGCGTTTTAATAATTTTATTTCCCATCACTCCTAATGCATCCCATCTTTGATCATCAGTCAATAAAAAAATAATATTAGGTCTTTTCTCTACTTGAGCAAATACATCAAAATGGCTCATTAAAAACAAAGAAACAAAAACTATAAAAAATCTGTAATTTGAAAACCAATGCGTCATAAATAATTTTATTAAGCCTCTATTAAAGAGGAATGTTAAGTCAGCTAAGAAAACAAAATCTATTGATGTAATCATCCTGTACAATACCGTACCGCATAAGGAAAACCAAAAAAACACCTTTTTTTTTTAATTATATATAATTTTTCACAAATAAAAGTACAATATCTTTTAAGGGTAAATACACAAAAAAAAGTATATATAATAAGAGCAATCATAATTGTACAGGATAATTTTAAAATTAATTAGTATTAAAATTGTACAAAATAAGCTCAACGGCAATCAAAACAACCAACAAACAACTTATTTATTATGAAAAAAAAATTTATGGAAAAAAATTTAAAACTCTTATTTTTATTTTTTTTGTTCAGTACAGCAATGATGTACTCTCAAGATAATATAATAAAAGGAAACATTACATCATCGGACAATATTCCGATTCCTGGAGTATCAATTGTTCAAAAAGGAACGAATAATGGAACAACAACTGATTTCAATGGTAATTATACTCTTAAATTAACAGACGGTGTAAAAGTGTTAAAATTTAGCTACCTTGGTTATAAAACAGTTGCTAAAGTAGTAACTGGAGGCAGCACAGTAAACATTAAACTACAAGAAGACACGAATGAACTTGACGAAGTGGTAGTTGTTGGATATGGTGTACAAAGAAAAAGTGACATATCTGGAGCAATTAGTTCAATCCAAGCAAAGGATTTGGAAGATACTGTGCTTACTTCAGTAGGTCAAGTTTTACAAGGTAGAGCTTCTGGTGTATATGTAACTGAAGCTTCTGGAGAACCAGGTGGTGGATTAGATATAAACATTAGAGGATTGAACTCTGTATCTGGAAATGGCCAACCATTGTATATCCTAGACGGAATACCATTAAGCCTAGACAATCAAGCTCAAGGAGACAGTGGCTTTACCGAAACAAATCCATTAGCTGGATTGAATCCAAATGATATTGAAAATATCGAAGTATTGAAAGATGCCTCATCAACAGCCATATACGGTTCTAGAGCTTCAAATGGAGTAATATTAATTACAACAAAATCAGCAAAAGCTGGAAAAGCCAAAATCAAAGGAAGCATCAGATCATCTATAGTATCGGCTGGGCAAGCATACAAATTAATGAATGCTCCACAATACAACCAAGTTAGAAATGATTGGGTATTACTAGACAACCCAACGCAAACATTTGATCAATTGGTTGCTGCAGGTACAATTAATTATCCAGACATCAATATTAACGGATCAGGAACAGATTTTTTGGGTTCAGTCTTACAAACTGCAACTATGAAAGACTATTCTTTGAGTGTTTCAGGAGGGAGTAAAGATTTTTCACAACTGCTTTCTTTAAGTTTAAGTGACCAAGAAGGAGTTGTAGTCGCATCAGGATTTACACGTGGAAATTTAAGATATAATTCGAAAATGGATCTTTCTAAAAATTGGTCTATAACCTCAAATATGCAGTTGAACTATACCAAAAACAGACGTGTTGTCAATACTGCTAGAACTGGTTTAACTGGAGTACTTTTTAATGCGTTTAGAATTGACCCAAACAAAAATCTATTTGATGACGAAGGAGAGCTTTTAGATTCAGAGGACGATGGCACCTTTGTTGCTAATCCATTATCAAATGCGCTTTACGACCAAACATTTCAAACAAACAGAGATGCTATCTTAAGCTTAAGCAATACTATTAATCTTACAAAAGGACTTATTTGGACTACTAGGGTTGGTTTAACTAATAGACTTAGTCATGGAACTTCCTTTGCAGACTCAAGAACAGCAAGAGGAAGACAAGATAGTGGTCGTCTACAAATTTCAAATGCAACTACCACTAACTTAAGTGTAGAATCCTTTTTTAATTATGACAAAAAAATTGGAAATCACAGTATAACGGGATTGCTAGGTACGGGTTACGAAGATCAAACTAATGAGAGAGATAGACAAAGTTATACCAATTTCACTTTTGAAGACTATGGACCAGATGCTATTGAATTAGCACAGATTGTTACGGGCTATGGTTCTAATAAAACAAACATTACCTTACAATCTGGTTTTTTCAGACTAGGATACACATACAATGACAAATATATATTAACGGTTAACGGTCGTGCCGATGGAACCTCAAAATTCATCAATGGAAAACCATGGGGGTTTTTCCCATCGGGAGCGTTGGCATGGAACGTTAAAAAGGAATCATTCTTAAGAAATTTCAGACCAATATCTGATTTTAAATTAAGAGCTTCGTATGGTATCACTGGAAGTCAATCAGGAGTAAATGCATTAGCGAGTCAATCTATTTATGATATAGACAGAATTACTCTACCAGGTGATGTAATATACAATGGTGCTTTTCCTGCAAATATTGCCAATAGAGCATTAACATGGGAAAGTAATAAAGCCTTGAATTATGGTTTAGACTTTGGGTTATTTAAAAACAAAATCAAAGGTAGTGTTGAATATTACGAAAGAGTTACTGATAACTTATTAAACAATATACCTGTTGCAGCTCAAACAGGTTTTAATAATGTGGCTTTAAATAGAGGATCTTTAAAAAACACAGGAATTGAAGTTTCTTTAGACTTTAATATCATTCGTACCAAAAATTTTAAATGGAATTCAAAAATAAATTGGACTACCAATAAAACAATATTACAAAGTTATGGTTCACAAGACTTCATCAATGGACCTAATATAGCAGCAAACTTTTTTGCTCAACCAGTATCTAGAACTTATATTGGAGACCAAATTGGAAAATTCTATGGTTATAACATCATCGGATTAATACAGCCAGATCAATTAGTAGATTACGCCAATGGTAATTTCAATGTAAAGAA
>JAHEBK010000402.1 GCA_024642295.1 Flavobacterium sp.
TATGTAAATTCACCATCAACTATTAAAACATTGTCATCTTTAGTAACATCCATTATTGCAATAGTATTCAACTTTTCATATTGATAATCATATCCATGGTGATAAGTGCCAAAATATTTATACTTTATTATTTCAGTTTTAATAGTATTTTGTAATTTTAATTTTAAATAATCTAAACTTGATGTTTGTGAAAAAACATAATTTGCCGTTAGAGCAAAAACAAATAATATATACCATTTTTTCATTTTCGTTTTTTTATTAATAATTATTATTTTTAAAATGCTGTCCAATTTTATTTCTTAATTCATCTCCTGTTAATGTTATCACTTTAATATTTAATTGATTTTGCTTATTTTAATAATACTAACGCTAAACAGTTCTTTTTTATTTTTAATTGTGACTAACGTTAAAAATCAACGCTGATATTCAACGTATTATCAAAACCTACATCTTCGGGTTTTAAGTCAAATTTAGCTATATTTTTCTTAATTCGAGAAACCATTTTAAGTCTTCTTTTTTGATCAAGAAATAGATATTCTTTTGGTGGACTGTATGGAACCTTATTTGTAATCATTGTCCAAAGTATTACTCCGAGCTTTCTTGCTGTCGCACTAACAGCAGCTTGACGTCCTTTTCGGTATGCAACTCTTTTGAAAAAATCAGACAAATGAGTATCTTTTAAATTTCCAATTGCATTTGCGGCTTGTCTCAGTGCAATCTTTAAACGATTACTTCCCTTAGGTATTTTACTACTTAGTACTTTTCCTCCTGATATTTTATTATTAGGAGCCAATCGTAACCAAGAGACAAATTGTTTAGATGTTGGAAATTCTTTAAAACCACCTGGTCCTATTTCACTCATTATTGATAAAACAGTTGCATGACTAAGACCTTCTATTTCCATTAAATCTACTCCTCCAAAATATTGAAAGGCTCTTTGATTGAAATTCTTAATTGCAGGCGCATTTTTATTTTGCCTTTTGTGTGGTTTATCTGTTGTTCTTAATTTCCCCTTATCTGGATGCTTTCGTAATTCCTCTTTGATAAATGTGTCAATTTGTTTGTCGCATGCAATGATCTGTTTTTGATAAAAAAGATAGCATTGATATTCCTGTTTAAGCCCAAATAAATAATCTTCTCTATTGTTTCCATGCAATGCTTTTGCTATTTCTTCTTTTGATTTCCGGCAATTGTAATGTCGATGTTCTGCTAGTGATTCAGAATTCAAATTTCCATTGCAAATATCTTCAATAATTGCTAATCCTGTTAATCCACAGACATCTTTCACTACTACATCAAGACGGAAATTCAGAAACTTTAAGTATTTCTGCATTTTGCGTGAAATGCCAGAGCTAATATAAATAAGATTAGTTCTTTGTCTACAATAAGTACGGAGCTTTTCTGTTGTTTCTTCTGGAAGAAAACTTCTGGTCAATAAGCCCAAGGCATGTAGTTTTTGAATGTGACGACAATCTTTAACATCGGTCTTTTTTCCTTTTGGGTGTTTTGTGAACTTTCCATTACAAAGAGTAACATCTAATCCATTTTTTATCAGCTCTGTATACAAATTTTGCCAATAATCACCAGTAGATTCAAGTGCTACAGAAGTAATTCCATAAGACAACAACCAGTTACAAAGCTCAATCAGGTCTTCTGCATAAACGCCAAATTCTTTTACATCTTCAAGAGATTGCCCAACTGCAACATAATGCGATCTACTTCCGACATCTATTCCAGCTGCATTCTGATTGATGATGTCCAGTTCCATTTTCTTTTTCATTGTCATAATATTTAAGTTTTTAAATGGTAAAATGACTCTAAGAAAATGTATCTTTGATTTGAGAATTATTGTGAACGGGGTTGCCGATGTTTCGGCACCACCACTGAAATTATCAACAAGCCTCTGAATCATAACTTCAGGGGCTTTTACATTTCAACCAGAATGAACGCACGGACTATTATGTACCATTTGAAAAAACGGCCTCACATAGAGTCAGTTCAAAATTAGTAGAAAAGTTGAATCGAAGCTCTTTTTTTCTGTTAGCTGAAGAAATTAATCGAGTTTCTTGATGGGGAGAATGTTTGCTAACGTTGGCAATTTGAAAAGTTGGGGATTTCGGAGCATTTCACTGTCAAGCTACCAAGCACTTGATGCGAGCTACAACCCTTGATAAACCAAGTAAACCCCAATTTTTT
>JAHEBK010000070.1 GCA_024642295.1 Flavobacterium sp.
TTATCATTCACAATCCTATTTAGAAATTAAAAACCGCTTCTATATAACAGAATGGAACAATCGAGTATTGCAACCACAACGTTATAATCCTAGACTTTACGAAATGACTATTGATTATGACCCTCAAATCAATTACGGATATGAAGTTAATTACCTTATTTATAATTATATGATTTATTTTCAAAACACCTATAAACAAAAACTTTTTGGTAATGTACCTATAAGATAATGTTCCTATCTTTGTAATCACTATTATTAAAAATGAGGAAGTTAAAAGAGCGTTGGGGAATAAAAACAAATTTCCAACTCAGTATTATTTTTATTGTTTTTGCAATTACAGGTTCTACTTCTGCATGGTTGTCTAAAGTAGGCTGTGATTTTGTAGGTCTTACAAAGGAAGACTTAGGGCTCCTATTTACGCCATTTCGATTGATATTAATTTTCCCTTTGTACCAAGTTTTATTAGTTGTAATTGGGTTTCTATTTGGGCAATTTAAGTTCTTTTGGGCTTTTGAAAAAAAAATGTTGATGAAGATGGGATTGGGTTTTCTGTTTAAATCATAAAAAATCCAGTATTTAGACCTATCTTACTTCAATTTATCTTTAAAGACTTTTTTTACCTTTTCAATTTTTGGCGCAATCATAAAGGAGCAATATCCTTGTTCTTTATTTCCGTTATAATAATTATGGTGGTAATCTTCAGCAACGTAAAACGTGGTAGCTTCCGAAACTGTAGTAACTATAGGGCTTTCAAAAATATTTTCTTCTGTTAAAAGTTTAATATAATCCTCCGCAATCTGTTTTTGATTTTCATTAGTATAAAAAATTTCACTGCGGTACTGTGTCCCAATGTCGTTTCCTTGACGATTTAAAGTGGTGGGATTATGAGTAGCGAAAAACACTTCCAAAAGTTCCTCATAAGAGATATCAATAGGGTTAAATTCGATTTGAATTGCTTCGGCATGTCCTGTTTGACCTGTACAAATAGCTTTATAGGTTGGATTAGGCATTTCTCCCCCAATATAGCCAGGAACCACTTTATATACCCCTTTTAATTCCAAAAAAACAGCTTCGGTACACCAAAAACAGCCACCGGCAACTATCGCTACTTCTATTTCACTCATGTTACTCATTTTTATTTATTTTAATCTTCATCACTTCTTATTCAAAATTAAGCTATTCCAAGGAAAGGGCTATTTTGTTTTAACTAAATTTTATAAATAGTCTTAACCATTTCCTTGTACAAATTAGCAAATTCTTTGTTTCTTTGCTAAAATTGGTTTCAATGATTCAAGCAAAAAATTTACACAAATATTACGACCAACTTCATGTTCTAAAAGGAGTTGATTTACACATCAAAAAGGGCGAAATTGTATCCATTGTAGGGGCTTCAGGAGCTGGAAAAACAACACTTTTACAAATTCTTGGAACTTTGGACCACCCTTCTATTGAAAACGAAGTCAAACTTATAATCAATGATGAAGATATTTTATCAATGAATGACAAAAGCTTGTCTAAGTTCCGAAATTTGAATTTGGGATTTATTTTCCAATTTCACCAATTACTACCTGAATTTACAGCTTTGGAAAATGTTTGTATCCCTGCTTTTATTGCCAACAAGCCGAAAAAGGAAACGGAAACCGAAGCCAAAAGACTTTTAGAATATTTAGGTTTATCTCACCGAATCAATCATAAACCAAACGAACTTTCGGGTGGAGAACAACAACGTGTTGCCGTAGCTAGAGCTTTAATCAACAAACCCGCCATCATTTTTGCTGATGAACCTTCAGGTAACTTAGATACGCATTCTGCTGAAAACTTACACCAATTGTTTTTTAAACTGCGTGATGAATTTGGTCAAACCTTTGTGATCGTCACACACAATGAAGAACTTGCTAATATGGCTGATAGAAAATTAGTAATGATTGATGGGAATATAAGTGGAAGTTAGAAGTTGGGCATCAAGTATTAAATATGAATAATTTTTATTCCTAAAAACTAAGCATCTCAGAACCTTAGTGTCTAAGTACCTTAAAGAAAAACATGACTCAATCTGAACTCAAAGACTTTCTTGACGAAAAAGTAATTCAATACAACACACTTGATTTTATTGAAAGTGATCCTGTGCAAATCCCGCATTTATTTACACAAAAAGAAGATATTGAAATTGCCGGTTTTTTGAGTGCTACAATCGCTTGGGGCAATCGGAAGATGATTATTAAAAACAGTCATCGAATGATGGAATTGATGGGAAATACGCCATATGATTTCATAATGTCACATTCTGAAACGGATTTAGAACGTTTAGAATCATTTGTTCACCGTACGTTTAATGGAATTGATTTTAGCTTTTTTATTCAAAGCCTCCAAAACATTTACAAAAACCACAAGGGTCTTGAAGCTGTTTTTAGTCAATATCAAGAACCAGATTCGATGCAAAAAAGCATCTCTGCATTTAAAAAAACTTTTTTTGAAATCCCACATTTAACTCGAACCGAAAAACACATTTCAGATCCATTGAATAATTCCGCAGCCAAGAGAATTAACATGTACTTACGTTGGATGGTTCGTCAAGACAATAAAGGAGTTGATTTGGGCATTTGGAAAACTATTTCACCCGCAACACTTTCTTGTCCGCTGGATGTTCACTCTGGAAACGTTGCACGCAAATTAGGACTACTTTCCAGAAAACAAAATGACGCAAAAGCACTGTCTGAATTAGACTTAAAACTTCGCGAACTAGATTCTATAGATCCTTCCAAATATGATTTTGCATTATTTGGTTTAGGTGTTTTTGAAGGGTTTTAATTGGCTTTACTGATTAAAACTTACTGATTAAATTTTGTATTTTCTTTTCAAATTAACAACTTCAAATAAGTTTACCTAAAAAACTTTAAATAATTTGATACCAAATATTACTTATGGAGCCATTCGCTCAATTTTCCATGAGTAATCATCTTGCAATAAATACCGAATTCTATCATGTAAGCGATTAGGTCTCCCTTGCCAAAACTCAACTTCAACAGGATTTACAATAAATCCACCCCAATTTTCAGGTCGAATAATAGGCTTGTTTTCAAATTCAGTTTCTAATTTTTTTAATTCAGTTTCTAAATAATCACGTGAAGGAATCACTTCACTTTGATTTGAAAGAATAGCGCCTAGCTTACTGCCATCAGGTCTAGAGTCAAAATAATTGTCTGAAAGTATTTGTGAAGTCTTCTCAGCATTTCCCTTGATTATAACTTGTCTTTCCATTGAATGCCAGAAGAACGACAAACAAACTTTAGGATTATTCAAAATAGCTTTCCCTTTCTCAGAATTGTAATTGGTATAAAAAATAAAACCTTCTTCGGAGAATTTTTTTAATAATACTACTCTCGATTTTGGAAAGCCATCTAAACCATTTGTTGCAACTGTCATTGCGTTTACTTCATCCACACCACCAAAATCTTCAACCTCATGAAACCATCTGTTAAAGAGGTTAATAGGGTCTTCAGGAATCATTGATTCAAGTAATTCGCTTTTCTCGTATGACTTTCTATAATTACTTATATCTTTCATTGTGTCTTAATTATTAGAAAATAATTTAAAATTCAAAACTTTTTCCATCATCAGCTAAAATAACTTCAGAAAAGACTGTTTGAGCTTCTTGTTTAAATAAAGAAATATTATCATATCTAGTAGAATAATGTCCCAATACTAATTGTTTTGCATTTGCTTTGAAAGCAATTGTTGCAGCCTCTATTGCAGTTGAATGCATGGTCTTGTTTGCTAATATTTTTTCTGATTCCAAAAAAGTACTTTCATGATACAAAACATCGACCTGCTGAATTAACGGAATAATTGCTTCATCATAAACCGTATCCGAACAAAAAGCATAACTCATTGGTGGCAACGGATCAAAAGATAATAGCTTATTTTCAATTACTTGACCATTTTCTGAGGTAATATCTTTACCATTTTTGATGTTTTGAAAATAACAAGTCTCAATACCATAATGTTGAACCGCTTCTACATTTAGCTTTCTTTTGTCTATTTTTTCTTGAAACATAAAACCATTAGTGTATATACGATGTTTTAATGGAATCGTTTTGACAATGACTTTTTCATCTTCAAAAACAACTTCACTTTCAGTAGCTTTTAATTCATGAAAATGTAAATCATATTGTGTCCAAGAATTTGACAGCTTCAATTGTAGCAATATAATTTCTTTAATCCCCTTAGGACCGTAAATATGTAAATCAGTGGTTCTACCCAATAAACTAAAAGTAGAAATCAAACCAATGAGTCCAAAAAAATGATCTCCATGTAAATGGGAAATAAAAACATGATTAATTTTTGAAAATTTTATTTTATTTTTACGCAATTGAACTTGAGTTCCCTCTCCACAGTCAATCAGGAATAATCTATTTTTTATTTCTAATACTTGAGAAGTTGGATTGGTAAGTGTACGTGGAGTAGCTGCGTAACAGCCTAGTATGGTTAATTTCAATTTTAAGTTTATTCGTTTGTTTGTGATTCGTTTAAACGGTTAAACAATTTACCCATTCTTAAAATCCTAAATCTCTTTCTATTTCCTCCATTTCAATAATGTCATGCGCTTCTAACAACGTAGGTACTACTGTCAACTTTGTAGGTACCGCATTATAATCAAAATCACCAATGACAATGATAAATGATTTTTTTGCTTTTTTATGTTGTTTGGATAAGGGTAAGAATGATTTAGCTTGGTCAACAGTTACTTCTTTATGATGTAAAAGATCAATAATAATATTATGGTTTTCGTATGTTTTATATTGATGTGTAATCTTCATTAAAAATGCCGTAATATCTCCTTGTGTATCTTTTATAATGAATGTATGTCCTTTTTCATCTACTTTCATTTTATTTACTTTTAAAATTACTGTTTAGCTAAGGTACTAAGGTTTTTTTAATTATTGAATTTTTGAAGCCAAAAGATAGATAACTGCCATACGAATAGCAACTCCATTTTCAACTTGATTCAATATTACAGATTGTTGAGAATCAGCAACATCAGTTGTAATCTCGACTCCTCTATTAATCGGTCCTGGGTGCATGATTACAATTTCTTTATCTAATGAATCTAGTAATGCTTTATCAACTCCATACTGTTGGGCATATTCTCTAGTCGAAGGAAAGAAATTAACATCCATTCTTTCGTTTTGAACACGTAGCATATTGGCAACATCACACCATTCTAGTGCTTTACGCAAATTAGGCTCTACAGTTACCCCCAAAGATTCAATATGTTTAGGTATTAATGTTTTAGGACCGCAAACTTTTACTTCAGCGCCTTGCATTTGCAAAGCATAGATATTAGAAAGTGCTACTCTAGAATGCAAAATATCACCTACAATAACCACCTTCTTCCCTCCTACATCTCCTAGTTTTTCACGAATAGAATAACTGTCTAATAAAGCTTGTGTAGGATGTTCATGTGCACCATCTCCCGCATTAATAATACTAGCTTTTACGTTTTTAGATAAAAAATAAGCGGCTCCTGGATTTGAGTGTCGCATGACCACCATATCCACTTTCATTGATAGAATATTGTTTACCGTATCAATCAATGTTTCCCCTTTTTTTACAGAAGATTGCGCAGCCGAAAAACTGATAACATCCGCAGACAAACGCTTTTGTGCCAACTCAAAGGAAAGCTTGGTTCTTGTACTGTTTTCAAAAAAAATGTTCGCAATTGTAATATCACGCAAGGAAGGTACTTTCTTAATTGGACGATTAATAACTTCTTTAAAATGATCGGCTGTTTCAAATATTAGGTCAATATCATTCTTGTTGATGTACTTTATTCCTAATAAATGATTTACGCTTAATTCTTTCATTTTTTATACTTAATTATTAGTTTTGATGTGAGTTTTTAAGATTATTTATCCCTTTAATTTGTAATTAAATAAACCAAATCTTCTCCATCATTTTCTTCCCAATTCACTTTTACTTTTTCGTTATTAATAGCATCTACTTGTCGTCCTCGATAATCGGGTTGAATAGGTAAATTACGGCTAAAACGTCTATCAATTAATACCAGTAATTCAATTTCTGATGGTCTCCCAAAAGATTGAACTGCAGTCAAAGCAGCATTAATGCTCCTCCCTGTAAACAAAACATCATCAATAAAAATGACTTTCTTATTTTCTACAATAAAATTGATGCTTGTTTTATTAGCTTCCAATGGTTTGTCTGTTCTACGAAAATCATCTCTGAAAAAGGTAATATCCAAATATCCCAACTTAATTTCAGGTGTTTTGTATTCTTTTTCCAAAAGGGATTTAAGCCTTTCGGCCAAAAAAACACCTCTAGGTTGTAATCCTATTAAAATAGTATCTGAAAAATCAAGATGATTTTCAATTAGTTGACAGGCCAAACGATGCAGAATGATATTGACTTCTTTGGAAGTGAGCAATACTTTTTGAGTCATAGTAATTGTAGTGTTTGTGTAGCAAATATACAAATTCTGTTTTAATATATTCAGGCATTTAAAGGTTCTTTCAAACCCAAAAAAAAGCTCTAAACAGAACGCTTAGAGCTTTAAATTATAACTATCATTACACTTAAGAATACATTTTCACTCTTAATTCTTGTACTTTTTCGTCATCCAAATATTCATCAAAAGTCATATAACGATCAATTACCCCTTTTGGCGTTAATTCCACAATTCGATTACCAACTGTTTGTGCAAACTCGTGGTCATGAGTAGTAAAAATAACCGAACCTTTATAGTTTTTTAATGAATTATTGAAAGCTGTAATCGATTCTAAGTCTAAGTGATTAGTAGGCTCGTCTAACATTAAGACATTCGCTCTTTCCATCATCATTCGAGACAACATACAACGTACTTTCTCTCCTCCTGATAACACACGACTTGTTTTTAAAGCTTCTTCTCCTGAGAAAATCATTTTCCCCAAAAATCCTCTTATATATACTTCATCACGCTCTTCTTCGGTTTTTGCCCATTGACGCAACCAATCCACTAAAGTCAAATCATTTTCAAAATAATCATGATTTTCTGCTGGTAAATACGCTTGATTAGTTGTAATCCCCCAATCAAAAGTCCCTGAATCTGCTTTCATTTTATTATTTAAAATTTGATAAAAAGCAGAGGTGGCTCTAGAGTCTTTGGAAAATAAAACAATTTTATCTCCTTTAGCCATATTCAAATCTACCCCTTTAAATAACAAATCGCCATCAACAGATGCACTTAAATCTTGTACATTTAAAATTTGGTCACCCGCTTCACGGTCTTGGTCAAAAATAATGGCAGGATAACGACGGCTTGAAGGTTTAATTTCAGATATATTCAATTTAGAAATCATTTTTTTACGTGAAGTCGCTTGTTTTGACTTCGCCACATTTGCAGAAAAACGACGAATAAACTCTTCCAACTCTTGTTTCTTTTCTTCTGCCTTTTTGTTTTGTTGTGCGCGTTGTTTTGCTGCTAACTGACTAGATTCGTACCAAAACGTATAATTTCCAGAATAATGATTGATTTTTCCAAAATCAATATCTGAGATATGTGTACAAACAGCATCCAAAAAGTGACGGTCGTGAGAAACAACAATTACCGTGTTTTCATAGTTTGCTAGGAAATTCTCTAACCACGCAATGGTTTCAAAATCCAAGTCGTTCGTAGGCTCATCCATAATCAACAAATCAGGATTTCCAAACAAAGCTTGCGCCAAAAGCACACGAACTTTTATTTTTCCTTCCAAATCCGCCATCAAAGTATAGTGATTGTCCTCTGTAATTCCAAGGTTTGAAAGCATGGATGCAGCATCTGAATCTGCATTCCAACCGTTCATTTCTTCAAATTGCACTTGAAGCTCCCCAATTCTATCTGCATTTTCATCGTTGTAA
>JAHEBK010000071.1 GCA_024642295.1 Flavobacterium sp.
AATTCCTGTAAAAAAAAGAAATCGCTCTTTGAGCGATTTCTTCTGAATATTTTTAAAAACTTCACTCAACATTAGTCCGCTGTTTGAATGGTAATTGGCAAAGAATACAATACTCTCACTGGTTTCCCATTTTGAACACCTGGATTCCACTTAGGACATCTTTTTAAAACCCTAATTGCCTCTGTGCCTGTTCCGTAACCAATATCTCTTAGTACTTTAATATCTGTTAACGAACCATCTTTCTCAACAACAAAAGTTACATAAACTTTACCCTTAAGACCTTCTTCTTCAGGTGCTCGATAGTTCTTTCCTACATAAGAATAAAACTTTTCCATTCCGCCTGGAAATTCAGGTTTCACCTCAATACCAGCAGTGTTATATATCTGATTATCATCAGCCTCAACAACTTTATTCACTTTAGGCCCCTCATCTACTGCTAGAACTACTCTAACATCAGCATCTGGATCTCCCTTAACGTTTTTGGTACCAATTAACTTGTCTTTAATATCAACAATCTTTGGTGGTTCTTCCTTAACCTCTTCTGTTTTAGCCACTACAGGCTTAACAAATTTAACTTGTTCAACAACTGCAGGAGGTGGAGGTGGAGGAGGCTCATTTAATTTTATTTCCTTAATCTCTTCTTTTGGTGGTAGTTTTATATCTGTTATTTTAATTTCACTTACTACTTCATCCTCATTCGTACTTTCAGGCAATAAGTTATAAAGCATAGGAAACGCGAGAGCTAATGCAAAGAAAAAAGACCCAATCAACAACGCTCTAACCGTAGTTTTTGTATTATTTTTTCTAAACTCATAAGCACCATAACTCTTGTTACGCCCTTCGAATACGATATCTATCCAGTTCCCTTTTAATATATCTAATTTCATTTTACTTAATTATTAAGTTGTTATGAAAAAACTATTATTTAGTTCCTTCTAATAATTTTGTTTCTTCTGGCGTAAAATCATTTACGATGGCATAAATTGGAACTTTCAGAATTGCCATTTCATCTAAAACATCAACTACGTTCTTATAAGTAGATTCCTTAGTAGGCTTAATAATTACTGTCATTGCTTTTTTATCATTTCCAGTAGATTTCGCGTAAGCATCTATTACTTTTTTTCTAGCTAGTAATTCTTTACGAATTCCATCTTTACCGTACACTGCATCTTTAGGAGCAGTTATAGGTGTCTCTAACAAACCTGAATAAAAAATAAGCTTATTATCCTTTCCCAATAAAAGTGTAACTGTTAATTTCTCATCAACTTTAGTTTCAACATCAGGTTTATCATTCTTTTCCTTTGCAGGCAACCCTAAACTCATCGATTGTGGCTTAGATAAGGTTGTGGTCAACATAAAAAAGGTAATTAACAAGAACGCTAAATCAACCATTGCGGTTAAATCCACCTTCGAATTTTGTTTTTTACTCCTTACTTTGCCGCCTTTACCGCCACCACCGTCGCCAGTATTTAATTCAGCCATTATATTTTATTTTATTTAATTAAAAGTCTTTCCCTCTTAAACCAGTTACAAGACTGAAGCTATTAATATTTTGATCTTGTAAAAGATCTAATATTTTTTTAATAACTCCATATTCCTCTTTAGAATCTCCTTTAATAGCAACCTTAGGTTCTTGTCTATTAATTTGCACATTAGCTTCACGCGCATTCAAAACCCAGTCTTTTAACTGATTGTTAAGAGAGTCCATCGGTATACCTGGTTGGTTTGCTTTAATTCTATCTGCAGATTTCATTTCAATGATTTGTTTTAAGCTCCCTATTGGAACACCAAAATCAGTCATTAAAGAAAAATCATACTTATCTTTTTCTGAAAACTCAACACCGTATTTTTCAGCCATTAACTCTAATGTCTTAACACGTACATCTTTGCCTTTAAGATCGAAAAAAACTTTATCATCACCAACTGTCAATGTTACCAAATCTGAATCCGGAAGTTTTGTTTGCTCAGTTGAAGATGGCGTGTCTACAGGCAAAGCTTCTGGAAGTTTTGAAGTAGCAGTCAAAATAAAGAAAGTAAGCAAAAGGAATGCAACATCACACATGGCAGTCATATCCGTAGATGTTGACTTTTTTTTCATTTTTATTTTAGCCATTCTTTTTGTTTTTTATTTGATACAATTAATATCAAAATTATTATTGTTTCAAACTTCCTCTGAAATGTCTGTAAGTATTTACAATTGTAGTCCCAGCCTCATCTATAGAGTAAGTTAAATCATCAATTTTTGATGTAAACAAGTTGTAAGCAATAATAGCTAAAATAGATGTAGAAATTCCTGTTGCAGTGTTAATCAATGCCTCAGAAATACCAGTTGCTAAAGCAGCTTGATCAGGAGTACCAGCACTTGCCAACGCACCAAATGCTTTAATCATACCAGATACAGTCCCTAACAACCCTCCTAATGTCCCTAAAGAAACTAATGATGAAATAATAGTCATGTTTTTCTCTAACATTGGCATTTCAAGAGAAGTAACCTCTTCGATTTCTTTATGAATTGTTTCAGAAGCCTCTTCACTTGTAAGACCTTCTTTCTTAACATCTTGATATTTTACTAAAGCTGATTTGATAGCATTTGCTACTGAACCTTTTTGATTATCACAACTAACAATAGCTTCGTCAATATTCCCTGCTTTGATACTTTTTTGAACATCAGCCATAAACTTATCTAAGTTTCCTTTACCAGCTGCTTTAGAAATAACAATAAATCTTTCAATTGAAAAAACCAATACCATCAACAACATACCTAACAATATAGGCACAATAAATCCTCCTTTATACACCTGACCTAAAGTATTTATTGGATGTCCTGTTTCAGGATTACCACCTTCAAAATTCCCCTCAGCTCCCATGATAAATTTCCAAATAAGAACACCTACAAATACGCATGCTGCAATGATAAATAAAGATACCATCCCTCCTCCATTTGATTTACTTTCCGCTTTAACTTTAACGTTTGCCATTTTTTTTTAATTTTAATGTTTTAAATAATTTATTTCAGTTGTAATTAACTTGTCGTGTAGCAAATTTATATGTTTAGTTCAAATAAAAAAACTTTTTTTTATTTAAATCATATTTTTTTTGCCTAAAAAAAAAAGAATTAGTTATTATATGCCTTTTTTTTAAAAGTATTCACAGGATTAAAGAACAATACCTACACATAACCCTGAATTTTGAACGTTTTAAAACAAATTCAATAAAAAACACTTAACACATTAAGACATCATTATTTTTCATTATTAACAATAAAAAATAATAAAAATTGCAGTAAACATTAAAATTAACTATTTTTAAAACCTACAAAAACCATGTTACCTCAACGTTAAAATTACATTATGAATAAGAAAGAGAGTTTCTCGAAACACATAAATGAAGGGTATTTTTGCAAAGGTGAAAGCATTATAATAGGAGGAGGAATACTCGATAACGAGCCTATTAGTAATACCCATGTCAAAATCCCATTAAAAACCTTAAATAGACATGGCTTAATTGCTGGAGCTACTGGTACTGGTAAAACCAAAACCATTCAAGTACTATCCGAGCAATTATCTCAAGCAGGAATCCCAGTCCTTATGATGGATATCAAAGGAGATTTTAGCGGGATTGCCAAAGAAGGAGAGGAAAAGAGCTTTATTACGGAGCGTCATGCTAAAATCAACTTGCCTTACACCATTTCTAAATTCCCTGTGGAACTACTAACCCTTTCAGAACAAAATGGTGTTCGTCTTCGCGCAACGGTCTCTGAATTTGGACCAGTTTTATTTTCAAGAATATTAGATTTAAATGATACACAAGCAGGTGTCATCTCTATCATTTTCAAGTATTGTGACGACAATAAAATGCCTTTATTAGACTTAAAAGACATTAAAAAGGTCATCAATTACATTACTGAAGAAGGAAAAGAAGAAATCACAGAAAGCTACGGTAAAATATCAACATCGACAACAGGAACTATTTTAAGAAAAATAATAGAACTTGAACAACAAGGAGCGGAATTATTTTTTGGCGAAAAATCATTTGAAATTGATGATTTAATGCGAATAGATGAAACTGGAAAAGGATACATTAATATTATCAGACTAACCGACATCCAAGACAAACCTAAATTATTCTCAACTTTTATGCTGAGTTTAATGTCTGAAATCTACCAGCAAATGCCTGAACAAGGAGATTCAGGGAGACCTGAGCTAGTTATTTTCATTGACGAAGCACATCTTATTTTTAAAGAAGCTAGTAAAGCTTTACTAGACCAAATCGAAACTATAGTAAAATTAATCCGCTCTAAAGGGATTGGAATCTATTTCATTACTCAAAATCCAATGGATGTTCCAAGCGGAATATTAGCACAATTAGGATTAAAAATCCAGCATGCATTACGGGCTTTTACAGCCAATGACAGAAAAGCCATCAAACAAACTGCTGACAATTACCCAAGTTCAGAATTTTACAACACCAGTGAAGTTTTAACTAGCTTAGGAATTGGAGAAGCTTTAGTTACTGCATTAAACGAAAAAGGAACCCCTACTCCTCTTGTCGCCACAATGCTAAGAGCTCCAATGAGCAGAATGAATGTATTAACCGAAAGTGAGATTCAGGATATAAACAATAAATCTAAACTGGTAAAAAAATACAGCGAACTTATTGACAGAGAAAGCGCATATGAGCTATTAAACAAAAAAATCGCCGAAATTGAAAAACAAATAGAACAAAAATCTCAAAAAGAAGAGGAAACAAAAGTCACAACAAGAAAAGCATCAGATGGACCTAGTACAACTGAGGTAGTGGGAAAATCGGTTTTAAAAGTACTAACAAGTGCTACTTTTATAAGAGGATTTTTTGGTGTTTTATCAAAAGTGATGAAAAAGTAACTCTTTTTAAATATACCAAAAGACCGATATGATTCTAAAAACATATCGGTCTTTTGGTTTACTATTCCATTTTACAACTCTTTCACTAGTTCTAAAATCTTATTTTCGATTAATTCACTATCCCAAATATTTTCTATATCCTTGATTTCAAGAATTTGTTTCATTATCTCATCTTGTTTATCACCAATCGCCAGCGCTTCTGTATATGGTCGATCACTAAAAGTTACTCTACTATAAAGAGGAACCCACATTTCAGGATGTTTATCTGAGAAACGTTTTTCTATTTTTTTTTGCAAAAGAAATTTTTCATCTGCTGTTTTTGTTCCCATCTCAATAAAATTACGATAGGACAACTCTGCGATAGCATCAGCATCTGGTTTTCTAACATTTTGATATTCTGAGAAAATAGCTTCCCAATCATCGCCATGTTTTTCTATTATTTCATCCAAAACCGTAATATCTTCAAAACCCGCATTCATTCCTTGCCCATAAAAAGGAACAATCGCATGACAAGCATCACCTATCAAAGCTACTTTATCTTCATAAGTCCAAGGAAAACATTTCATAGTTACCAAAGTACTTGTTGGATTTTTGAAAAAATCTTCCGTTAACTTAGGGATGACATCAATTGAATCTGGAAAATTTTTCATAAAAAATTCTTCGACATCCTTTTTATCCTTAAGTAA
Source organism: Flavobacterium sp. (assembly GCA_024642295.1). Lineage (GTDB taxonomy): Bacteria > Bacteroidota > Bacteroidia > Flavobacteriales > Flavobacteriaceae > Flavobacterium. The sequence continues at coordinate 5,570 of JAHEBK010000071.1, forward strand.
ATCAAAAGAGTTCTCTCCTTCAAAAGGCATAAACAAAGTACAGGTAAAACTACCATCCATATTAGGCAAGGCAATCAACATATAATCACCACGAGGCCATATATGAAAAGAGGTACTGTCTAATTTATGTGAACCATCAGCGTTAGCAGGAATATTTAATTCTTTATACCCTAATTTTAAAAACTCTTGAGAGTAGTTAAACATGCTTTGGCGTTGCATGCGATGACGAATTCTAGAGAAAGCACCATCAGCACCAAAAACCAAGTCGTATTTCAACTCATCCCAAACTCCTCTTTCTGTTTCACCAACGTGTAATGTAGCGTCCTTTAATGTAACATCCCAAATTTTTTGTTCAAAGAAAAATTCTGCTCCAGCTGCTTCTGCTAGATCAATCATTTTCCTATTTAAAATCCCTCTAGAAATGGAATAAATAGCCTCTCCTTCCTGTCCATAATTTTGAAAATTAAGTTTGTCAACCAAATGAATGGCACGTTTATCCATTGGCAATGCTATTTCACGTACAGCGTCTCCAACGCCAACACCATCAAGAGCTTTCCAACCACGATTAGACATTGCCAAATTTATAGATCGACCTGAAAATTCTATCTGTCGTATATCTGGACTTCTATCATAAACATGAACTATATGACCTGATTTGCGTAAGTAAATAGCCAATAAAGAACCTACTAAACCAGAACCTACTATTGCTATCTTTTTGGGAGTTTGCATTATTTTATTTAAAAGTTAGGCAAAATTACAATTTTTAAAGCTGAAGCAGTTTATAAAAATTTAGTTTTATAATGATTAACCAAATATTTTTGCTTTGATTTTTATAATTTGATTATTATTCAACCCTAAATTGCGAAATAATTATCATTTATAAAAATAAAAAAGTGTTTAAATCCTAATTAAAGGATTTAAACACTCATTATAGCATGGTAATACAATCTATTTTTTACTCCCTTCAATAATTGCTCCAGTTCCTGCACCAACACCTGCACCAGCTAAACCTCCAATTATTGCACCTTCTCCTTTTTTATCACTTATAACAGCTCCAGTTACAGCACCAACTCCAGCTCCAATTAAGGCACCTTTCACAGCACCACTCATTTTTTTCTTTTCTGTAACAGTTGTTGTAGTTGTTGTAGTTGCAGGTTGATTTACTACAATAACTTCTTTTTCAGCCTTAGCATTATTCATTTCTATCTGCATCGAATCAATTACTTTTTGTTTTTCAATAGCAATTTTCATTGAATCAACGGTTTCCTGTGTTACTCCTTCAGCATTCATTTCTCCCTGATTTTTACAAGAAAAAATAGTCAAAGACAATAATGTAATATACAATAGTTTCATAAGTTTAAAATTTAAATTTAACAATACTCCAAATTACATCATATTTTCCAATGTTTTTTATACAATTTGAGTCTGTTTTTATATAATTACCAGTAATCATATCAGCTATTTAAATTCATTATTTTTGTATTCCTGCTTTTAAAATTTGACCAAAGTCATACATATCTTCAAAAGAACAATATAAAGGTACGGGCGCCAAACGAATTACATTAGGCTCACGCCAATCGACAATCACACCATTCACCATCAAATAATCAAACAAATCGCGTCCTTCCCCATGAAGAAAAACAGATAATTGGCATCCTCTTTCATTGGGATTTGAAGGTGTAATAATTTCAAAACTACTAGCAACCTCTTTATCAATTTCAGTCAGAATAAATTCTAAATAAGAAGTAATTTGATTTCTCTTTTCAATCAAAGCGTCCATTCCAATTTCATCAAACATTTCGACAGAAGCCAAATAAGGTGCTAATGAGATTACCGGCAAATTACTCACTTGCCAACCATCAACTCCTTCAATTGGGTCAAATGTAGGTTCCATTTTGAAACGACGTTCTTTATTATGACCCCACCAACCCGCAAAACGAGGCAAATCCTTATCCGCATGGTGTTTTTCGTGAACAAAACAGCCCGAGGCATTTCCTGGTCCTGAATTCATATATTTATAACTACACCAAGCCGCAAAATCTACATTCCAATCATGCAATTCTAATTTTACATTTCCTGCAGCATGCGCTAAATCCCAACCAACTTTTGCTCCTACTTGATGTCCCGCTTCAGTAATTGTTTTCATGTCAAAAACCTGTCCTGTATAGTAATTCACGCCACCAATTAATACTAAAGCCAGTTCATCACCCACTTCATTAATTTTAGCAATCACATCTTCTGTACGAATATTGTGTTCG
>JAHEBK010000072.1 GCA_024642295.1 Flavobacterium sp.
AAAAGTGTATGGGCAATTGATGGAATCACCATTCCTGTAGTTCCTGTATTAGATGCTATTGAATGGACTGATGGAATTGGTAACCCAGGTACTCCTTCCATCGCTAATGGATATCTAGAAACTTCATTTACACTAACTCCAGAAGCTCCAGGGAAGCATCAATATGGAGCAACAGTATTAGTTGACGGGTGTAGATCTTATGATGCTTCAGGTACAGCATTAGCAGATGTAAATGTAAGTTACTCCTATGCAGGTAACAATATTACATTAGGTCCTGAAGTATGTGGTTCAAATACGGTACAATTAAATGCTTATGACAACTCTAAAACAGCCAATCAAAATGTAGCTAAAGGCGCCTATACAGCTCCATCAGGTTGTATTACTTGTGACGATCCAGGAACAGGAAATACTGGTACATGGTCTATATCAGGGAGTAGTACTTGTGGTACAGGAACTTTTTCTAACATTAACGACCCTGATGCTATTTTTACTGGAGAAGTAGGTAGCTATGTATTAGGCTGGACTGTTGGTACCTGTACAAGTACAGTAAATGTAACCATCTCAAATTGTTCAACAATTGACTTTGATGGAACAAATGATTATGTTGACTTTAAAAAAACAAACTATGATTTGAATAGTGATTTTAGTATTGAAGTATGGGCAAAAACGACTCAATCTAATGCTAATATTCAAACTATATTATCTAAACGAAATGGTAGTATATTAGGAAATGGATACGACTTAAGGGTTCAAAATGATTTTGTAACTTTTAGATGGAACAGTACAGGAAGTATGACTTCTCCATACAAAATAACATCTAATAGATGGTTTCATATTGCTGTAACTTATTCTAATAGTGTTTATAAATTATATATTGATGGGATTTTAATGGTTACAAAATCTGGAGGTAGTTTACCTATTGTAAACAATTACAGAACTTTATTAGGTGCAATGGACCAAGATAGTAGTACTCCAATTAATTATTTCAAAGGCTGGATAGACGAATTAAAAATCTGGAACGTTGCCTTAAATGAAGAACAAATTCATCAAATGATGAATCAAGAAATCAAGGAACAAACAACAGGAAATAATGTTGTCTATGGAGAAATTATTCCATTGCCTATTTATGGTTTAACATGGTCTAATCTAAAAGGATATTACAGGATGAATCAGTTTGGGTGTGGTTATCTAAAACCTAACTTTAGTGTGGGTGCTGATGGAAAATTAAAAAACATTACTACCTCTGAACCACAAACTGCACCACTTCCCTATTATACGGTAAGAAATGGTGACTGGACAAATACAACTGCCACTACCCCTTGGGCTTATGGAAATTCCGTTTGGGATTACCCAAATAGCACAGGTATCGATGGACAACCAATTGACTGGAATATTGTTAGAAGTTTGCATGATTTAAATTCAACTGCCAAAGATATTACATTGTTAGGTTTAAAATCTGAATCAGGAAAATTAAACGTTGCAAATCCTGCTCAAACTTTAAATGAAAACAATAACGGACAAGGACTTTGGATTACTCATTATTTAAAATTAGATGGTTTCATTGATTTAGTAGGTGAATCACAATTAGTACAAAAACGTTACAACAGCGCTCAAGTTAGTGAAAGTGTTTTTGATGAAGCGAGTTCAGGGTATATCGAACGTGACCAACAAGGTAAGAAAAACAGTTTTAATTACAATTACTGGACTTCACCTGTAACCAAAAGAGGTAACGCTAATAATTCACCATACACATTAGACGACGTTTTAAGAGATGGTACGGATTCTACAAATCCAAAAACAATTTCTTTTGGAAGTAGTGCGTTTTTTGCAGATACAGCTATTTCAAGTCCAATAAAAATTAGTACTAGATGGATTTGGTCTTATAATTCAAAAACCCTAGCCACAAACTCAGAATTAGACAATTATCATTTATGGAATCACATCTATAATTATAAACCACTTAATGCTGGTGAAGGTTATACTATGAAAGGAACAGGTGGAACAGCACCTCTCACAAGCAAACAAAATTATGTATTCACAGGGAAACCTAATTCAGGGACAATAAATTTAGGTTTAGCGTATGAACAAACCTATTTATTAGGTAATCCATATCCTTCAGCTATTGATGCTGATGAATTTATAAAAGACAATATAAAAGATTGTGGAGATTGTAGAGCTAGCACAAATGTTTTTAATGGGGCCTTATATTTCTGGGACCATCTTGGAATTACAGGAAACCACAATTTAGCTGAATATGAAGGTGGATATGCTACTTACACACTTATTGGAGGAACAATTGCAACTGTAAATGGTGACTTAAATTCTCAAAGTGGAAACGCAGGAACTTATAAACCAGGACGATATATTCCAGTAGCTCAAGGTTTCTTTGTAGATGCTGCTTTAGACCCAAGTTTAAGTGGAACTACAACAACTGTCCAAGGTGGTACAGTAGTATTTAAAAATAGTCAACGATTATTTTACAGAGAAGGAAACAGTAATTCGGTATTTATGAAACCTAGTTCAACAAAAAAATCTGTAAGTACAAAAGAAATTGATTCAAGACCAAAAATTAGATTAGGATATAATTCTACTACGGGTAAACACAGGCAATTACTTGTGGGTAGCGATTCAAACACAACAAATCAATTTGATTTAGGGTATGATGCTCCAATGTTTGACCTTAACAATGATGATTTGTATTGGAATATTAACAACTCCCCATTTGTAATTCAAGGTGTGCCAAATTTTAATGATGACCAAAAAATACCTTTAGGTTTAACAATTGCAAAAGCAGGTACATCAACAATTAAAATTGATGAATTAGAAAATATTTCTAACGAGCAACCTATTTATTTACATGACAATATAACTAATGAATATTTTGATATAAAAGCAAGCGATTTTTCAATTACACTTCCTGCGGGTAAATATAACAATAGGTTCACTTTACGATTTGCTAAAGAAAGTGAAATTTTAGGAGTAGCTGAAAATGAATTGAAAAAAGAGATTTATATTTATTTTGTAGAAAACAATTACTCTCTAAATATTAATAATAATTCTGATGATACAACTATTAAAAAAATGTATTTATACAATTCAATTGGACAAGATATAGAAAATTGGGATGTTAAAGATACTGATCAAACAAATATAAAAATACCATTGAAAAAAGTAAGTTCAGGTATCTACATAGTAAAAACACTAACAAATAAAGGGGACTTTAGCACCACTATAATTATAAAATAGATGATGTCAATTTGATATTGACCCAAAAAACGTCTCAATTGAGACGTTTTTTTGTTCTATTTCTATTGTTTCAATCGAATACTCCATTCAAAATCCATTTCAGAAACCTGTACTCCATTTTCGTCAGTACCTATAGATTTCATCCAAAAGGTCTGCCCTTCCCCATCTATTATGGTTTGTTTTATAGCTTCTTCAATTTTATATCCATCACGACAAACAAAAGCAATTCTCCCTGTTGCTTTCTTAGAAAAACTAGCTTTGTTATGCGCTACTAACATTGAGATTTTATGACCACTTTCTTGAATTTGATTCATCACTAAGGCTCCTGTCGATAATTCAGCTGCCATAGCTTGCACGGCAAAATACATCGACTGAAAAGGGTTTTGATTAATCCAACGGTGTTTTACTGTAACAACACATTGTGTAACATCCATTGCTTTAACTCGTACTCCACAAATAAAAGCTGAAGGTAGTTTGAAAAACAAAAAAGTATTGAGTTTGGACACTGTTAGTTTCATAATTAGTTGGTTTTAGGCTAAAATACAAAAATAATACTATGCGTACATATAATTCTGCAAGCGTTAATAAAAAGTTAATATTTAGTACTATGCAATACATAATACCTTTTATAATATATATATTTGTATAAAAAACTACTAGACCTTAATGACATGAAAAACAAAAACGAACAAACCATTGCAGCATTGATTCATTTAAGCTCCTTATCTCAGTACTTTATTCCATTTGGAAATCTTATTTTTCCAATAATAATTTGGAGTACCAAAAAAGACAAATCTGATAGCATTGACTTCCATGGAAAGCAAGTGATAAATTTTCAACTCAGTTTATTGGTTTATTCATTTGCAATTGTACTCATAGCTATTCCTTCATTTTTAACTGTTATTTTTAGTGGTTTGAAATGGGATGATGTTATAAGTAATCATGAATATTTTTTAAACAATATTAACATTACTGAAAATATTTGTTCCTTAACAATAGGAATTGTAAGCGTGCTTTTATTCTTTATTTTGAAAATAGTGGAATTTTTCTTGATAGTATATGCTACCATTAAAGCATCGGAAGGTGAACCCTACCGCTATCCATTGACGATTTCTTTTATAAAATAAATAGAACATTAATCAAATCGAAAAAAGATGAAAAAATCACTTTTAATCATAGTTTTTTTAGTTGGATTAACAACTAAATTAATGGCGCAAGAAGTTATTGCAATCAATAGAAATACTGAAAATCAATTTAAAATTGAAGCCAAAGAAAAAATGGACATCAATCTAAAATTTAGATTAGAACAAAAAGATGACTATAAAGTTCTTGTTTTGGACAATCAAAAAAATACAGTTCTTTCAAAAAAACATTTAAAAGAAGGAGAAAATAAAATTTCATTTACTATGGACGAAGGCGAACAATATCTAGTAAAATTTATTAGTAACACACCTATAAAATTAGTTGTTTCAGCTATTAACGAAAATTAAATCAAAAAACATGAATATTGAAAACACAAAAGCACAGATGCGTAAAGGTGTTCTTGAGTTTTGCATTTTATCTGTTTTAAAAGAAAAAGATGCCTATACTTCTGAAATATTAGACACTTTGAAAAACGCCAAATTACTGGTCGTCGAGGGCACTATTTACCCTTTATTGACGCGGTTAAAAAACGACGGATTACTTCTCTATCGTTGGGAAGAGTCCACTTCAGGTCCTCCTAGAAAATATTATGGACTAACCGAAGATGGACAACACTTTTTACATGAATTAAATGGTACTTGGACCGAATTATCGGATGCAGTAAACCTTATTACCAACAAAAAAATTTAGCTATGAACAAAACTGTAAACATAAATTTAGGCGGAATGATTTTCTATATGGATGAAGATGCCTTCTTGAAATTGACACGATATTTTGATGCTATTAAACGTTCGTTAAACAACAGTGAAGGTCATGACGAAATTATCAAAGATATTGAAATGCGAATTGCCGAATTATTTCAAGAACGGCAAACTTCCAACAAACAAGTGGTTGGATTATTAGATATTGATGCTATAATTACAATCATGGGACAGCCTGAAGATTATATTATTGAAGACGAAAACACTACAAACAACTCTCATACTGACTCCTCACAAAGTCAAACCAGAAAATTATACCGAGACAAAGACAACGGGATGCTTGGTGGTGTAGCTGCAGGATTAGGGCATTATTTTGGAATAGATGCGGTATGGATTAGAATAATACTAATCTTGTTAGTCTTTGGTGGATTTGGAATTGGAATTATTGCTTATATCATTCTTTGGGTGGTGACTCCAAAAGCAATAACGACTTCAGAAAAATTAGAAATGACAGGTGAACCCGTTAACATTTCAAATATTGAGAAAAAAGTACGAGAGGAATTTGAGAACGTTTCAAATAAATTCAAAAATGGCGATTATGATAAGTATGGCAACCTAATAACAAAAAATACTGAAAAATTAGGCAACAGTTTGAGTCAACTCATCGTGACACTTTTTAAAATATTTGCCCAGTTATTGGGTGTTTTATTAATTATTATTGGCCTAACAACCTTACTAGCTCTTTTTATTGGTGTTTTTACTTTGGGATCGAATGTCTTTATTGAATTCCCATGGCAAGGATTCATTGACTCGGGAAACTTTACGGACTACCCTATATGGGTCTTTGGAATCTTACTATTTTTAGCTATAGGTATTCCATTCTTTTTCTTGACTTTACTGGGGTTCAAATTATTAGCACCTCAAAGTAAATCGGTAGGAAACATTGTTAAATACACATTGGTTGCCGTTTGGATTCTTGCATTGGCACTAGCTATTTCTATCGGAATAAAACAAGCATCTGCCATTGCCTGTGAAGGCAACGCTATAGAGAAGCAAAGTATAAATCTTCAGCCAACAGATACACTATCCATAAAATTCAAACACAACCCTTTGTACTCAAATAACATTAACGATTATTCTATATTTAAAATAACACCAGACAGTACAAATACAGAGGTGATATATTCTAATAATATTCATTTTATAATCAAAAATTCAGACGAAAAAGTAGGCTATATTCAGATTGAAAAAAAAGCAAAAGGAAACACTGTGTCAGAAGCTAGAAACAGAGCTAAAGCCATTCGATACTATTTCAAAGCGGAAGGTAATCAACTCATATTTAATAATTATTTGACTACTGATATAAATAACAAATTCAGAAATCAAAAAGTGGATATTCATATTTATTTACCAGAAGGCACTTTATTCAAAGTAGATGCTAGTGCACGAGATTATGATCACTCGGACAATGATTATTTTAATCTTCATTACAGTTCTGCTAATTACCTTTATAAAGCAACCGAATTTAAAGTAAAATGTTTGAATTGTCCTGTATATGAAAATGAATATGACGACATTGAAGTTGAGCAAAAAAACGATGAAAGCACAACTATTCTAATTAATAAAAATGAAATTTCAGCCCAAAGAGATACTGTTTCAAATAACAGGATTCGTCATAAAGGGTTAAAAATAGATAAAGATGGAATCATCATTAAAACAAACTAATTATGCTAAAAAATAGATCAATAGTCCCTACGTTTTTAATTCTTACTTTGACCATTCTACTCTTTGGTTCATGTATAAAATACGAGTCAAACGAAACAATTGTAGGGTCAGGAAAAATAATTAGCCAAACACGAAACATCAAGGATAATTTTCAAAAAATTGAAGTAGAAAACAATATTATTTTAGTAATCGAGCAATCGGATAAGACTGAAATTATTGTAATCGCCGATGAAGAATTTCAAAAAGACATTTCGACAAAAGTAAAAAATGGAAAATTAATTATTTCTAATAGGGAAATGAAAACGAGTTTTTCATTCTTTAGATTCAAACGCAATTTCAGTAAAAATGTTGCTCTTAAAAAAGTGATTGTAAAATTGCCTAAACTTGAATTTCTAGAAGCGAAGTCGGCAGCTACAATAAAAAATAATGGGATTATAAAAAGCGACTATTTAGAACTTAAAACATCGAGTGCTGCTACAATGAACTTAAATACGGAATCTGATAAAATTAAAATGAACGCAAACAGTGGAAGTTCTATAAACGCTGAAGGACTTGCACTCTCACTTGAGATTAATTCCACAAGTGGAAGTATCATAAATGCTGAAAAATTATTAGCAAATGAAATAACGGCTAATTCCAAAAGTGGATCATCCATTTACATTTATCCTATTGTAACATTAATTGCCGAAGCCTCAAGTGGAAGTCAAATAAACTATATGAATATTCCAAAAACAATTCAAAAAACCGTTACTTCAGGAGCTAATATTACTAAAATGTAAAACTGCTTTTTTAATTAAAAACTCTTAAATCATCCATCCAAAGTGGATGATTTTTTTATATTTGTAGAAATACTCAAAGAAACTCTAATGAAAAAACACACAGCTATACTCCTACTGATTTTATCCTCTACGATTACTTTTTCACAAAAAAAAGAAAGAATAAAAGGTTCAAAAATAGTAACCACTAAATTTCAAGAAATCAACAACTTTAAAAC
>JAHEBK010000403.1 GCA_024642295.1 Flavobacterium sp.
GCCATTTTTTAGAGACAGAAGAATTGATGCTTTTGGAGATATTACTAAAAGAGCTATAGACTAAACTTAATCCGTTTATTTTTAAATACATCATCAAAACAAACCCATTGAATGTAATTAGTTTTAAATAATTACATACAATGGGTTTGTTCTTAAAAATAGTCAGTTCTAAAAGTTGTTTTTTAGTAGTCAAACTGTTTAAAAGCTTCAATGGCCTCATATTCCGGTAAGCCTAATTGATCATACATAATTGCTGTTTTTTTGTTACGATCTTCGGCTCTAACCCAAAATTCCCTTGAATCATTTCCTTGAAACATTACTCTATCTTTTTGAGATTGGTGGTATAAAATCGCATGACGTTTCAATAGCACTTCTGAAGGACTTAAAGGAACAGCCATATCAATTTCATGTATATCCCATTCATGCCAAGCGCCTCTATACAACCATAACCAACAATTTTTCATATAAGATTGTGATTTCAACTCTTTCATTGCTGCAAATATTGCATTCAGACAAACTTCATGTGTTCCGTGTGGATCAGCGAGGTCACCTGCTGCAAATACTTGATGTGGTTTAATTTTTTCAATAATCTCTTTAACGAGCATTATATCTTGAGAACTTAATGGATTTTTTTTGACTTGTCCTGTTTCATAAAAAGGCATATCTAAAAAATGAATTTTCTCATCTTTTAATCCAATATACCTTGTCGCTGCATATGATTCTCTTCTTCTAATAAGACCTTTTAATTTTCGAACTTCTAAGGAATCTATTTGATTTTCTTTTTTGTTGTTCAAAAACTCAATTACAGAATTGAAATTAATTTTGGTATCAAAATCACTCACAAAATCATTACATACCTCGGCAAATTTTAAAGCTTCATCATCAGTAACCGCAATATTTCCAGAAGTTTGATATACGACGTGCACATCATGTCCTTGTTTAATTAACTTTGAAAAAGTACCTCCCATTGAAATTACATCATCATCAGGATGCGGGCTAAACAGAATCACTCTTTTTTTAGCAGGATTAGCCCTTTCTGGACGATGTAAATCATCTGTATTAGGTTTACCTCCTGGCCATCCCGTAATAGTACGTTGCAAAATATTGAACATGGTAATATTTAAATCATAAGCAGAACCTTCTTGTGCTAATAAATCAGACATTCCGTTATTATTGTAATCTCGATCTGTCAATTTTAAAATAGTTTTTTTTGTTTTTTGGCACAACCAAATAATGGCTTTGCTTTTTAATTCTTGCGTCCAAAGACAGTCTCCCACCAACCATGGTGTTTTAAAACGAGTCAACTCAGAAGCAGCAGATTGATCGAGAACAAAAGTGGCATTGCCATGATTTTGTAAAAATGTTGCAGGAATTTTAGAACTGATATCGCCTTGAATCGTTCTTTTAACCACATCAGCTTTGTTTAATCCCCAAGCCATTAATACAATTCTATTAGACTTCATAATAGTCGAAACCCCCATAGTAATCGCTCTTTTAGGCACGTTGTCAATACCATTAAAATCTGAAGATGCATCTACTTTTGTAATGTAATCTAAGGTAATAATTCGGGTTCCCGAGTTTACGTGAGATCCAGGTTCGTTAAAACCAACATGTCCTGTTCTACCAATTCCTAATAATTGAAAATCTAACCCTCCCGCATTTTTAATATTCATTTCATAATCAATGCAATATTGATTCAATTCATCAATTGCTATAGTACCATCAGGAATATTAATATTTTTAGGATCAATATCAATATGATTAAAAAGATGCTGATGCATGAAATAATAGTAACTCTGATTATTTTCTTTTTTCATTGGATAGTATTCATCCAAATTAAATGTGATTACGTTATAAAAACTTAATCCTTCTTCTCTGTGCATCCTTACTAATTCTTCATAAACCTTAATAGGAGATGAACCTGTTGCTAAACCTAATACACAATTTTTATTTTCTTCCTGTTTAGATTTAATTAATTGTGCTATTTCTTGCGCTACAATTATAGATGCCTCAGCAGAAGTTTCGAAGATTTCGTTATGAATTTTTTCAAATCTAGTTTCTTCAAATTTTCCAGCACTTTTATAACTAATATCAGGTTTTATGTCAAAAGCATTTTTCATATTTTATA
>JAHEBK010000073.1 GCA_024642295.1 Flavobacterium sp.
TTACTCGTAGAACTTTGCTTGATGCAATTGGCCTCTATCACTTTTGATGGAGAAAAAAAAAAAGTTGACTTCTTTATAATTCCACCTACACATTTTAGAAAAAGAGACTATTCAATTGCCGACCATTCTAAAGAAACTGCAAAAGAAACTACAAAAGAAATTGCAAAACCAGTAACACAAAATATCCCTGCTACTCCAATTGCAGCGCCAGAAGTGACTGTAAAAAAAGAAACCCCAAATTTTGATGGACCAAGTGTTTCTGCCTTTTCATTAGCCAGTATTAGAGCTAAAAAAGCATTAATAGAAACGACCAAACCCGTTGTAAAACCCACTACCCATTTACCAACAGAATCTTTTACAGAAACTGAAATGTTGATTCAGTGGAATAAATATGCTAAGAAATTAGGCGATAAAGGGTACAAAATCATGGAATCGTTATTATTGATTAACGATCCTAAACTCAACGGTACCCATATTACTATTGAATTGCCTAATGAAGGTTCCAAATTAGATTTTGAAAGTGAAAAAATTGGTCTTTTAGGACATTTACGTGGTCATTTACACAATCACGATATTACAGTTGATGTAATTGTAAATGAAAAAATGGAAAACAAAAGAAGTTTAAACGACCAAGACCGCTACAATAGATTACTCGAAATCAATCCCAACATTGAGCTTTTAAGAAATACATTTGGACTCGATTTAAATCTTTAAAAGTATCCTTTTTATAAAAAACCCCGAAATTCAACAATTGAAATTCGATTTTTAAAAAACAACAAACAGCTTATTTACAGCTATTTAGCAAAACAAAAAACACTAACTCAAAATTTAACATCACTACAAGAAATTGTTTTGGCACAGTTGTTGGATATTTCTATACAGAATTAAAAAAGTAATTAAAAAACATTTAAAGTATAGAAATCATGAAAACAATTAAATTATTAGCCATCGGAATTTTATTTGCTGCATCAAGTTCAATGCAAGCCCAAGTATCAGTAAGTTTGAATTTAGGAACCCGTTCAGCTTGGCATCCTGCCCACTTTAATGCTGCTGTTGATTTTTATTATATCCCAGAAGTGCAAGCTTATTATGATAATCGTGCCTCTTTGTATGTGTATTTTTCTGGAAACAATTGGGTAAGATCTAGATATTTACCTACTCATTACAGAAATGTAAATATCGAGGCTTGTCATCCAGTTGCCTTAAATGGATATAGAGGAAGTCGTCCTTACGAATATTACAGCAATCACAGAGCACCACAACGTGTTGTATATGTAGACAGAAACCATTATTATGCAAAACACGATAATTATGGTCACAATAAAAAATACTATGACAAACATGATTATAAACATCACAGAAAACACTAATTCTATTTGGTTAAATTTGGTTTAAAAAGGTTAGTGAACGAAAAGAGCATCTAAGGTGCTCTTTTTTTTGTTAAGAAAATTTGAAAAAATAGTGCTTAAAACATTTTATGATTACATTTGAAATCATTGCAAAACAACATTTAAAAGATGTATAAAAATATAATTAGTCCTCTTATACTATTGCTCTTTGCGCACCAAATAACATGGGGGCAAAAACCTCAAAAACCAAATTCTGCTGAAATTTATAATCAAATTCAGAAACTTAACTTTCTAGGTTCTGTTCTTTATATCGCTGCGCATCCTGATGATGAAAACACCAAGTTGATTTCCTATTTCTCCAATGAAAAAAAAGCAAGAACAGCCTATCTTTCTATAACAAGAGGTGACGGAGGGCAAAATTTAATTGGTCCTGAATTACGAGATTTATTAGGAGTTATACGAACACAAGAATTGATAGAAGCTCGCAAAATTGATGGTGGCGAACAGATTTTTACTCGTGCCAATGATTTTGGCTATTCCAAAACCCCAAAAGAGACACTTCAAATATGGGATAAAAACCAAGTATTAGCAGATGTAGTATGGGCGATTCGCAAATTTCAACCTGATGTTATTATCAATCGATTTGACCACCGCACTTCGGGAAACACACATGGACATCACTCGGCTTCCGCAATATTAAGTGTTGAAGGTTTTGAACTTTCAAATTCTCAAAATGCTTTTCCAGAACAATTACAATATGTAACTCCATGGCAGGTAAAAAGGCAGTTTTTCAATCCTTCTTGGTGGTTTTATGGTAGCCCAGAAAAATACGATGCTGCTGATAAATCATCCTTTTCAGCTTTGCAAACAGGTGTTTATTACACCACACTTGGAAAATCAAATCAAGAAATTGCAGCTTTAAGCCGCAGCAGTCATCAATCGCAAGGTTTTGGAACAACAGGAAGCCGCGGAGACGAAATAGAATATCTTGAACAAGTAAATGGAATCCCATTAATAGATAAATCTAATTTATTTGAAGGAATAGACACTAGTTGGAACCGAGTTAAAGGCGGTAAATCTATTGGAGAATTGTTATCAAAAATAATTACCGAATATAATTTCAAAAACCCTTCAGCAAGTATTCCTAAATTAACCAAAGTATATGGAATGATTCAGTCTTTGGATGACATCCATTGGAAAGCTATTAAATCCGAAGAAATTAAAAACTGTATTGCGAATTGTGCTGGTTTGTATCTCGAAGCGGTTTCAAACCAACAAGAAGCTACTCCTGGAAGCCTATTAAAAATAAAAATTGAAGCTACAAACCGAAGTGAAACTGATATTCAATTTGTAAGCATCACCACTTTTCCAAACAAAAATACAATAACACAAAATAAAACATTAAAAAATAATCAAGTAACTAAGTTTGATGTTGATCTCCAATTGCCACAAAATATTGATTACACACAACCTTATTGGTTAATAGAAAAAGGAAATACAGGAATGTATACCGTTTCAAATCAACAAAATATTGGAATTCCAGATGTTATCCGAGAAACTAAAGTTGCATTTAATCTAAAAATAAATGGTATCGAGATTCCGTTTGAGCGTACAATTGTCTTTAAACAAAATAGCCCTGTTAAAGGTGAAATGTATCAGTTTCTGGATATCACCCCTGAAGTAACTACCAACATAATAAATAATGTTGAACTTTTTAACAATAAAAAAAACAAAACTATCGCAGTAAAAGTTAAATCAGGAAAAGATGAAATTAAAGGTAATTTAAAATTAGAATTACCCGAAAACTGGTTGGTTTCACCAAAAAATATTGCATTTGAAATAAAGAAAAAAGGAACAGAAAAGTTATTTTATTTTGATGTTACCCCACCTTTAGAGAACTCCGAAGTTTATGCCAAAAGTATCATTCAAATCAACAACAAAGAATACAGTGACGAACAAGTTACAATTGATTATCCACATATTACCAAACAACAAGTTTTAAAATCGGCAGAAGCTAAATTTATCAAGTTAGATTTAAAAATTGGTTCTCAAAAAATTGGTTATATTATGGGAGCAGGTGATGCAATTCCTGAAAGCCTCATCCAAATGGGATATGATGTTAAAATCCTAAATCCTGAAGAAATTAGCACTGAAAACCTAAGCCCTTTTGATGTCATTATTACGGGTATTCGTGCTTATAATGTTGTTGAAGAATTAGCAAGTAAGCAAGCTATATTATTCAATTTTGTAAAAGAAGGCAAAACTATGTTAGTGCAATACAATACTCCTAGTTTATTACCAAATACCCAATTAGCCCCCTTTCCCTTGAAAATATCAAGTGACCGCGTAACCGAAGAAAATGCAACTGTTCGTTTTCTAAGTCCTGAACATCCCATTTTGAATTATCCTAACAAAATCACAGCAACAGATTTCAAAGGATGGACACAAGAACAAGGTTTGTATTACCCAAGTAATTTCGACTCTGCTTTCACTCCTATTTTATCATCAAATGACACCGATGAAAGCCCGAAAAACGGAGCATTGCTAGTTGCGCCTTACGGCAAAGGTTATTATATATATACAGGCTTAAGTTTTTTTAGAGAAATACCAGAAGGCGTTTCAGGAGCGTATCGCTTGATGGCAAATATAATTTCGTTACAAAACAATAGTACAGAAACAGTTCAAAACAAACCTTAAACACCAAAAGATGGAAACTGGAAAAAAGTCAAAATGGGAAAAAAAATATACTTGGGTTCTGGTTGCTAACGCAATTTATATCTCTATTTTTTATTTAATAATGAAATTAT
This sequence comes from Flavobacterium sp., assembly GCA_024642295.1. Lineage (GTDB taxonomy): Bacteria > Bacteroidota > Bacteroidia > Flavobacteriales > Flavobacteriaceae > Flavobacterium. The sequence goes on from JAHEBK010000073.1 coordinate 4,157, forward strand.
ACTCATAAAGGATGCAGCTATTTGATTGGATTATACTCATTGTTACCCTCCTATTCATTGTATTTTATGGTGCTTGGAAAACTAAGGGAAGTAAAAACGTTCAAGATTTTATTTTGGGCGGTAATGAAACACCTTGGCATACCGTAGGTTTATCGGTTATGGCGACTCAAGCTAGTGCCATTACTTTTTTATCTACACCTGGTCAAGCCTACCATGATGGAATGGGTTTTTTACAGTTTTATTTTGGACTACCAATTGCTATGATCGTTATTTCATTGACCTTCATTCCAATTTATCATAAATACAAAGTATATACTGCATACGAATACCTCGAAAAACGATTTGACTTAAAAACGCGTTCACTTGCAGCTGTATTATTTTTATTCCAAAGAGGATTAGGGACTGGATTAACAATATATGCCCCAGCCATTATTTTGTCTGCTTTGTTAGGATGGAATCTAACGTATATGAACATCGTCATTGGTGTACTCGTTATTATTTATACTTTTTCAGGAGGTACAAAAGCAGTAAACGTAACACAGAAACAGCAAATGTTTGTGATTATGTCTGGGATGTTTATTACCTTTTTTCTGATTCTTCGTTTTTTACCAAATGACATGACCTTTAGCAATGCGATGCATATTGCAGGAGCAAATTCTAAGATGAATATCGTTAGTTTCTCAACAGACCCTGAAGACAAATACACTTTTTGGAGTGGTATTACGGGTGGTTTTTTCTTGGCCTTAGCCTATTTTGGAACAGACCAATCACAAGTAGGACGATACTTATCAGGGAAATCCGTACGCGAAAGCCAAATGGGATTGATTATGAACGGTTTTTTAAAAGTCCCAATGCAGTTTTTTATTCTTTTAACAGGGGTGATGGTTTTCGTCTTTTTTCAATTTAACCCAGTACCGTTGAATTTTAATCCCAACAACAAAATTGCAATTGAAAAATCGGCATACAAAGATGAGTATCATGTCCTAGAAAAGGACCTTGAAGCCCTTTCAGAAGATAAAAAAGTAATCAATCTATTATATATTGATCAATTAAATCAAGATTACGACAATCCAATTCTTCGCAAAGAATTAGTAGCATTATCATTAAAAGAAAAGGATTTAAGAGACAAAGCCAAAGAAATTATTTTGAAGACAGATAGCAATAGTGAAACGAATGACAAAGATTATGTGTTTTTTCATTTTATTTTGCATTACCTCCCTAAAGGTTTAATTGGTTTACTACTTGCTGTTATCATCTCCGCAGCGATGTCATCAACCGCTTCAGGGCTAAATGCCTTAGCTTCGACCACCGCTATAGATATCTACAAGCGTAATCAAAAAGAAGAAAAAACAGAAAAACACTATTTGAATGCTACCAAATTTTTCACTTTGTTATGGGGAATTATTGCCATTTTATTTGCCTGTATTGGGACTTTATTCGAAAATTTGATTCAATTAGTTAATATCATCGGCTCCATTTTCTACGGAACTGTTTTAGGGATTTTCTTGGTTGGATTTTATGTGAAATATGTAAAATCAAAAGCCATTTTTTATAGTGCTGTCATCAGTCAGTTAACGATTTTTGTAATCTATTATTTTACAAATAGTATCTACCCAAGTGGTAAAGAAACACTAGGTTATTTGTGGTTGAATTTTATTGGAGCCATGCTCACCATTATTTTATCAATTATAATTCAAAGCCTCGTATTCAGACCCCATGTAAGCTCAGAAGAAGTTTGATACCATAAAAAAATCCCGTTCACAAAGGTGAACGGGATTTTAAGTTTTACAGAACAGACTAATTATTTACTCCATTCATTAATACTGTCTTTATTTAATTTTACATAATCTTGATTCCCTGCCGTTTCAGCTGCATTTATAGATAATTTAGCTGTTTCGATAGCACCTTTTCGATCTCCGTTTTTAGCTTGAATAAGCGATTTTAAACGCAAATAAAAGAATGGTTTCTCAGGTGTTAATTCCAAAGCTTTATTAATATACTCTGATGCCTTATTACTATCCCCATTAGATTGATAAAAATATTGAGCTGCGGCATAATAATCAGCACCTTTAGGACCTGCTAATACTTTTTCAATACTTGCCATCGTAGATTTATGAGTAGGCACCTCAAATCGTAATGAAACTAATGAGTGCTCCCAAGAAAGTTCTAAATTAGCACCATTAGCATCTATGTTATTAAATCCAATAGTAAAGGTTTCTACTGCATTAGGAATTGCGATTTCTTTGGCTGTAGTTTTCAAAACAACATTAGCTTCATCAAACGTTTTTGGTGTTCCCCAATTATCAGTAGTTTTATAAAAAATAATCTCCCATGTTTGAATATTTGGAATGCTATACAAAGCATATTTTCCTTTTTTCAATGTTTTACCACCAATCACCACATCATCACTAAATGAAATTAGAGTATTTTCATTAGCACCTGTTCGCCATAGTTTCCCAAAGGGAACTAAATTCCCATACACAATTCTTTCACGAGCCGATGGTCTCGAGTAAACAACTTCAATATCTGTTAATCCCACAGTTTGATTTACAATTGCTTTAGGACTTTGCTGTGGAATTACTACCTGTGCTTCAAGTGAAAGCTGCGATAGAAGCATCATAAAAGCAATAAAAATATTTTTCATAATTTGATAAGTTTTATTTATTCAAAAGTACAAAATCAATACCCTAGAATTGTTAATTAAAGTCTAAAGTCAATTAAAATTGTGCTACAGCAGCAAAATTCAATTCATCAAAATGACTAATAACTTTGTCAGCTAAATCTAAATTTTGATTCTTTGAATGAACACTATTATAACCTACACAATAAATTCCTGCCGCTTTAGCCGCTTTCACTCCATTTGTACTATCTTCAATCACGATACAATTTTCTTTAGGCGCTATGGATAATGAAGCCGCATGTAAAAAAATAGCAGGATCTGGCTTAGATTGTGGAAAGTCTTCACCACTTACAATATGAGTAAAATAAGTATGTAAATTAAACCGGGTAAAAACGCGATCTATTGTCACCTTAGATGCCGAAGAAGCTAAAATCAATTGCATTCCATTTTGATGAAAATCTTTAATTAAATTCTCCACTCCTTCTAATAATTCTAAATCTCCTTTAGTGTCAAAAGCATCGTTAAACAAAGCTCTTTTTCTCAAAATATAATCTTCTACTTCTCCATTTAATGAAAATGCATCTTTTAATTTTTGGTAGGTATTGCGAGTAGAAAGTCCTGTAAACGTAGTATAAACATCCTCGGTAACTTCAATCCCAAGTTCTTTATAATGTTGGAAATAAGCATAACGATGTACGGGTTCTGTATCTACAATTACACCATCCATATCAAAAATTACAGTTTGTATCATTTTTTTTAGTTTCTATATTTATTCAAGTATAAAGTTTTTAGAACACATAGGTTCATAGTATTTTTTTATAGAATAGAAAGATGCTTTGCTTATTCTAGTAAAACATAGTTATGTATATCTTATTGTGCCTTATTTTAGCAAAAACCGAATTACAGTTTCA
>JAHEBK010000404.1 GCA_024642295.1 Flavobacterium sp.
GAAGATACATTTGTCAAAGTTTTGGCGTTCGCCGAAAGGCAAAAAAACTTAGGAATTGTAGGAGTGAAGCTCATTGATGGTTCAGGGAATTTTTTGCCAGAAAGTAAAAGAGGAATTCCAACGCCTTGGGTTGCTTTTACCAAGATTACCGCTTTATATAAGTTGTTTCCCAAAGTAGCCTTATTTGGAAAGTATTATGCGAGTCATTTGAATGAAAATCAAACCGGTGAAGTAGAGATTTTAGTGGGGGCTTTTATGGTCATGGAACGCCAGTTGTACTTGGACGTAGGTGGTTTTGACGAAGATTGCTTTATGTATTCAGATGATATTGATTTGTCATATATGGTCTTACAAAAAGGGAAAACCAATTATTACTTTCACGAAACAACTGTTATACATTACAAAGGTGAAAGTACGATTAAAGACGGTACGTACATGAAACGTTTTCAAGAAGCGATGAATTTCTTTTATAAAAAACATTTTAAAGTATCTGTTTTGTTTTCAATCTTTATGAAAATGGGCATCGTTTTTTTTTCTTTTGTGAAAATGTTTCAAGGGAAAAGTGTAGTTCCAAAAGTAAAAGAACATTTTGTGGTGTATTCTAAAAACAGTACTTTGGTTAAGAAACTTGCAACTGTATTGCAAAACAAAGTAGTTTTTCACGATTTGAATACGGAGGAATTGGCGTTTTCGTCAGTAGCTCTTTCTGATTCTAATGTTGAAATGGTATTAGATTCCAATACAATTCCCTTTAAAGAATGTATTTCTTTTATAGAAAACATAAAGAATAAACGGTTTACATTCAAAATAGTATCAAAAGATAATAGTTTTTTAATTGGAAGTGATAATTCTAATGAAAGAGGAACAGTTATCAGAATTCCAGTTTGATTTTTTTATATTAAACACGAATTAACACAAAAACGAGACACTAAAAATTTATCAAATCTGACTAAAGCAGAGAAAAATTAGTGTAATTGATTTTTATTCGCTCCAGATTTCTGGTAATTAGTGAAATTTGTGTGAAACTTTAATATGTTTAACTTGATAAAAATCATATAATGAAAATTATGTTTTAAAAAATCACTAATTTCGCAAATAATAAATTAAAGACACCTTTTTTACGGTTAATGATATATGGCAAGATTTGAATTAAAACTTCCAAGAATGGGAGAAAGCGTCGCAGAAGCAACTATTACCAATTGGTTAAAAGCTGTTGGTGATACTATTGAGGCTGATGAAGCTGTAATCGAAGTTGCAACGGATAAAGTAGATAGCGAAGTTCCTAGCGAGGTGTCAGGGGTCTTGGTGGAACAACTTTTTGGTAAAGATGATTTGGTACAAGTAGGTCAAACTATTGCTATTATTGAAACAAACGAAGAGGTTGAGTCTAACGAAGAGGAAACTATTAATCCCGAAATTATTGCCGAAGTAGCTAAAGCAGTTGAAGTAGCTAAAGAAATGGTTGCTAGTCCAGAGGATTTTTCTAAGTCGGATAAGTTCTTTTCGCCTTTAGTGAAAAATATTGCAGCCACTGAAGGAGTTACACTTGAGGAATTGGAATTGATTATAGGAACAGGGAAGGATAATCGAGTGACAAAAGAAGATATCTTGGGATATGTTGAAAGTCGTAAATCCAATAAAGTAAATCCAATAGAAGCGACCATCATTCCAAAAGAATCCGTAGTTTCAACTCCAAAAATAAACCCACAGCCAACTAAAGTTCCAGTTTCAATCAATGGAGGAGATGAAGTGGTAGAGATGGATAGAATGCGCAAGTTGATTGCGGGTTATATGGTTAATTCGATCCAAACTTCTGTTCATGTACAGTCTTTTATTGAGGTGGATGTGACCAATATTGTAAAATGGCGTGACCAGAATAAAAACGAATTCGAAAAAAGAGAAGGAGAAAAATTAACATTTACACCTATCTTTATGGAAGCCGTTGCCAAAGCTTTAAAAGATTATCCAGCCATGAATGTTTCTGTAGATGGTGATTATGTGATCAAAAAGAAAAATATCAATTTAGGGATGGCGGCAGCTTTGCCAAATGGAAATCTGATTGTACCTGTTATTAAAAATGCTGACCAATTGAACTTAGTTGGAATGGCAAAAGCCGTAAATGA
>JAHEBK010000001.1 GCA_024642295.1 Flavobacterium sp.
GAAACCGAAATCGTATCAAAAGGCAATTTGTTTGGTTTTCGAACAGGGACAAAGCCAGCTTTTAGCTCTTGTGCTAATAACATTCCGAATAAAAAACCTCTACTTTCTGCCCCTACCACCTTATCTATTTGCTGTCCTTTTAGCGAATCTACTAAAATATCCAAACATTCTTTAGTAGCTTTTGAATCTAACAACAATGGTGTGATATCTTTAAATACAATTCCTTTTTTTGGAAAATCCTGAATATCACGTATATAATTCTTAATTGACATTTTTTTTAGTTTAAATTCTATTTTAGGCTTGCAAATTACACATTTATACTTATATTTGCACCCGCAAACAGGTTATGTTAATCACTTATTATTTTAATGTTTAACAAACTTATTTAGGCCTCGTGGCGCAACTGAATAGCGCACTTGATTACGGCTCAAGAGGTTACTGGTTTGAATCCAGTCGAGGTCACAAAGAAAACCGCAAATCCACTTATAAGGGTTTGCGGTTTTTTTATTTTTCACCAATAATATAAATACTCAATCTTAAAGAGTGTATCATTATAAAATTTATTTCTTTAAGCCATTAAAATATGCATATCAATTCAAAAAAGATGTAAATAAATAATATATTTTATTCAATACCAATGCATTAAAAATAATATCAAAATTAAGTCAAAAAATAGTTTGTAAACATCAAAACAGTTCCTATATTTGCAACCGCTTAGAGCAATATACACTAAGCAACTGGCTACGGGGAGATACTCAAGCGGCCAACGAGGGCAGACTGTAAATCTGCTGTGTGAACTTCGCAGGTTCGAATCCTGCTCTCCCCACAAAACGCTGTAATTTAATTGCAGCGTTTTTTTTTGTGCAAAATTTAAAAAACTATAACACCTCATTATTGGGATCAATCTCAAAAGTTGGGGATTAGCCGAAAATGTTATACAATCTGAATAAAAAAAAATCTATTTTTCTAACCCCTCTGAATTGATTTCTAAAAGCTTTTATTCCTAAATTCTCCACCTTGTTATATCAATGTGCTAATATTGCAATTGATTAATCAGTATTGTTGTTGTAGATATTTCGTAATTTCTGCACTTTTAATTAATTATTGACTTCAAACTCCATCAATCTACCATTTGTTGCAATATCTTCAGAGTGGTTAGCACAAATACCATATATAAAGTAATAAATTAGCATATTATATGAATTGGCATTCATTTATATAAATGAATGTCTACTTTTAAAAAACGTTACACAATACAAGCATTATATGCAAATACATATAATATTTGATTAATCAAAAACTATATGCTTTTGCATATAATTATAGTAATGCCAACGATACAATTGAAATCCTAAAATGGCAATACACACCTAAAAAAAGCATTCCTTACCTCAATCGATTTCAACTGCTATTACAAAAAAAAGAGGGGTAGAATTTATTTAAAATCTTACCCCTCAAAATCAATAAATTTTTATTTGGTTATCAAAATGATTGTCTAATTTGAAATTTTAAATGTATTTGGAAATTTCGCCATATCCTTTTCCTTCCTTACTTTACTTAATTCCAAATTTACTAAACTGTATAATTTTAACTTTTTTTGGGACCAATAAATTCATTAATTATAAAGAACAGATAGAAAATTAAACATATAGTTTTATATTTGCATTTTAATTATTAAAAAAACACCACCTTCTGAAAACCTATATATTACATCGTTTTTTTACAATATTACTACTACTAATAAATAGCTTTTCTACAGAAGGAAAAGTTCCCGAAAACAGTTTAATTCCAAACAGTAAACTATTTTTAAGACTTTCAAAACTTGGAATAAAAAAAAATCATCTCTCAATATACAGTTACCCTAGTTCTATAAAGGATACAACTGGTAAAAATATAAATTCTATAAAACGTGATAGCACAAAAGCTCCAGGTATAAAAAAGAAAGCTACTATTACAAAAATCACAAAAAAGGCTAACTCAATTATTACCTATACTATTTACTATGATGGAAGAATTGAGAAATTTATTCCTAAACTCATCCAAAAAGAATTTAAAAACAAATACCAGTATATTTATCAAGATTCCAAAGGAAAAAAATACCCTTTAGGAAACTTTACTGTCTATAATATTCCGATGTACAATGGCACTGAAGGAAAAAGAGTCAATCTAATTAACTTAGAAGAGGTACCCAAAAGTTATAAAAAAGAAAAGCTACAGTACCATTTTAATATTGATTCGCCTCGATCCTATGTTAACGAAAAAACTTTGGCTAGTTTTTTTGGAGCGATGTTAGAAGTTAATTATTTGGATATTGGTTGCAATGGTTTTAGTCATCAAGATGGTTCATCAAAACCTAGTAAAAGTCATGTCAATGGTAACAACGGTGATTTTAAATACCTCAGAATTGATAAATCTTTAAAATGTGGTTCTGGAACGAGCTTAAACATCATAAAAAGCCCAGATTCACTAGACTACAAGAGACAGAATAAATGGAATAATGCGTTAAATAAATTTGGTTGGAAATCGATGCTGGGATGGTCGTATAAACACAAAGGCAAAAAGAAATATCTAAATCATATTACACATAACACGAAAAATCATCACCATCATCTTCATATACAACATTACGAACCTCTTTTTAAAGAAATAAAAGAATGAAAAAAATAGTCTTTCTACTGGTAGTTGCAGTCTTTTTATCTTGCAAAAAAGACAACGATAGGCCTAAAGTTTCCAAGGAAGCTAAACAGGATACTACCTCTATAATTTATAATTCTAAAGCAATAGAGCCGTATTTAGAATTAGACCTTGAGCAAATTGAATATAAAATTGTTGGATTAAAAAACAATCAAAAATTCACAGCAGAAGAAATAAAATTTCCCATAAAAGGAAATGATTTTGATTTTAGTAAATCCCCTACTCTTGATTATTATATCGTTCATTCTTTTAATATTGATGCTACAAACTATAAAATACTAGCCTATAACAGCTATGGCGAAAACGACTCAAAAGTTTTGAATGTACAATTAAACAGCTATGTTTCAGGGTTGCAAAAGGATGCTTTGCTACTGGATTGTAGATTTACTTTTGAAACCGAATATTATCGAAATTTCACTATCAATTCAGATCACACAATTGAAATTAAAAAAATAGCTGTAGAAAGTTTAATTTTTAACGAAGCAGGCGATATTATTGGAAAAAAAGAGGCCAATGATACTATTACTGAAGTTGTAAAATACAAAATGAATCCTTTAGGAGATTTTACAAAATTATAGATTAATCGTTTCCTAGAGAGCTACAAAAACAGAAAGCCTCATCAAATAAGACGAGGCTTTGGTGTGTTATATAACATAACTTATTTCAAAATTTGAGCAGCGTGTTCTTTGGTCTTCACTTTTTCAATTACTTCATCAATAATACCATTTTCATCAATAACAAAAGTAGTTCTATGAATACCATCATACTCACGTCCCATAAATTTTTTAGGTCCCCAAACACCAAAGGCTTGAATTACTTCTTTGTCTTCATCAGCAAGTAACGGGAATGGCAAATGGAATTTATCTTTAAACTTGGCTTGGGCTTTTTTATCATCGGCACTCACACCCAATAATTCGTAATTATTGGCTTGAAAACGAGAATAATTATCTCTTAAATCACAGGCTTCGGCGGTGCATCCTGGTGTACTGGCTTTGGGATAAAAGAAAACGACTAATTTTTTCCCTTTATAGCTAGCTAATTCATGGACTTTACCGTCTTGGTCTATTCCCCAAAATTCGGGTGCTTTATCTCCTTTTTTTAATGTTGTCATTTTTTTGAGTTATGAGTTATGAAAATTAAATATTGCAAAATTGATATTGCTATTTATTGCTATTTGCAATTTGACATTGCTATTGTAATTTGACATTGTCATTGTTTTGCCCCAGATGGAAGTGGAAAGCCCGGACTGAAAAAACCTATTTTTTTCTTGGTTAAAAAGAGCGACCGGCAGGAAGCTCCTTTTTAACCATAGAAAAAAAGGTTTTTGAAGGAGGACTTGTAACGTACAGCTGGATTAGGCACATTGTACTTTTTATGCTATTTTTACATTCCATAAAATTACTAAAATGACCAAGCAAGAGCGTGTAACATTTGTTATAAATACGTTAAAAGAATTATATCCTACGATTCCGATTCCCTTAGACCATAAAGATCCTTACACTTTATTGATTGCTGTTTTATTGTCAGCGCAATGCACAGATGTGCGTGTGAATCAGATTACGCCTTTGCTGTTTGCCAAGGCTGATAATCCCTATGATATGATTAAAATGTCTGTCGAGGAAATCAAGGAAATTATTCGTCCTTGTGGGCTTTCGCCAATGAAATCAAAGGGAATTCATGGTTTGTCTCATATTTTAATCGAAAAACACAACGGACAAGTGCCGCAGAGTTTTGAAGCTTTGGAAGAATTGCCAGCTGTGGGACACAAAACAGCCAGTGTGGTTATGAGTCAAGCTTTTGGAGTACCTGCTTTTCCTGTTGACACTCATATTCACCGCTTGATGTATCGTTGGAATTTGACTAATGGAAAGAATGTAGTGCAAACGGAAAAAGATGCTAAACGTATTTTCCCTGAAGAATTATGGAATGACTTGCATCTACAAATAATTTGGTATGGTCGAGAATATTCCCCAGCTCGTGGATGGGATTTGGAAAAAGATATCATCACCAAAACAATTGGCAGAAAAACGGTGATTGAAGAATATCATAAAAAATAAAATCACTAATTTGGCAATTCAAATTAGTGATTTATTGGAGCAAAAAATTAGTTTGAAATTATTTCAATACTAATATTTTCAACTTTTAAAACACATAGTGCTTTTGAGTAATTCAGTAAAAAAGAAACGACTTCTTTTTTGGGTTTAAGTGCTTTTGGAGCAACATTTTTCTTAGTGTAGATTTTTGCCATATCCTAGGTTTTTGTTATTTATACTAGAACGACAATTTTAATTAGATATTGCTAATTAGTCAAAATAATTTGATGCTTTTCAATTATTTTTCTCAAATTCATTAATGCGTAACGCATTCTTCCTAATGAGGTATTGATACTTACACCTGTAACCTCCGAAATTTCTTTAAAACTCATATCTTGATACATGCGCATCACCAGTACTTCTTTTTGATCTTCAGGAAGTTCTTCTAGCAATTTACGCACATCAGCTTCAACTTGTTCAACTATAATCTTGTTTTCAATAGTTAATTCTTCATCACTCATTATAGAAAAAATAGAAAATTCTTCTGTCTCACGAAACATAGGCATTTTTTTATTTCTTCGAAAATGATCTATAATAAGATTGTGAGCAATACGCATGACCCAAGGAAGAAATTTTCCTTCTTCATTATAGGAATTGGATTTTAGTGTTTTGATTACTTTAATGAATGTGTCTTGAAAAATATCGTTAGAAATATCTACATCAGAAATTTTGGAATATATAAATCCGTAAATACGAGATTGATGTCTTTTGATTAACGTTTCCAAGGCTTTTTCATTCCCTGTCATATAATCCTTTACCAGTAAAGCATCTGAGAGTTCAATATTAGCCATAATAATACTTTTAGTTAGTTTTTTTGGTGTTTTTCTAAAAAAGTATTTTTATAGTATAGGCTAAAATTATTTTTTGTTAAGTAAATATTTTACCAAATTTAACAATTATTTATTTTAATAAGCAAATTAAAGACGTTAAAATTACAATTAACATCCAAAGTAATTTCAATTGTAACATTCAGAATACTACTGTCTTACTAAAATTATCGCTTCAATGTGAAATGAGATTTAAAAGTTTTGGCAATTCCATTTTCAACATAATTAGTCAAAAACCAATAATCATCCGTTATTAATTGTTTTCCATTGTATGTTCCATCCCAACCTGATTCTGAAGGTCTTAGTTGTTTCAACAACTTCCCATATCGGTCATAAATCCATATTACAGCATTTAAATCAAGTTCTTTAATGTTCCAAGTATCATTAATTCCATCATTATTGGGAGTGAAGTATTTGGGATAATTTATTACGGTAACCTCGATTTCCAAATTAGTGCACAATCCATCATCAATAACGTTTATTAAATGCGTTCCCGATGACACATATCTGAAAACATTTGAATCTTGGAAATCAAATGAGTCCAATTTATAATAGAAAGGTCCATTTCCCCCTATTACGGTTACTGTTATCGTTTGATTTTCAATAAAAGCAGCTTCTTGTTCAATTACTAAACTTTGTCCTTGTGAAAATTCATTTACAACCCCATTTACAAGAGGTGATGTACATCCTGTTGCCTTGTTAGTTACCTCAACTCCATAATTTCCTATTTTATCAGCATTATACGTACTATTAACTGCATTAGGTATCAGTGAACCTTCATAATACCAAGAAAAGCTAAAATTAGCAGGATTCAATTGTGTATCCAATGTAAAAAACTGAGAGGATGGTTTGGAAGAATTAAGACAAATTACTCCATCAGTTATTTTGGGAATTGGCAAACCATAAACCGTTACTTGAATAGGAATCGTTTCTCCTTCACAGCCATTATAAACAGGAGTTACAAAATAAGTAATTACAGTATCCGCTTCAGTATTTGAAGTAACTTGCTGACTAATAACTGCTCCATTTCCTGCTGAAACTCCAGCAATACCATTTGGATTAACAGACCAATAAAATGTAGTCCCAACTATATCCGAAGTTAAATTAATAGCAGTTTGTTCGTTTGAACAATACGCAACGCTACCATTAAAACTAACAGTAGGGACTTGGGTAACCGCAATTACAACTGAGTCTGAAACATTCTCTGTACAAGACAGTGCTCCAGGAAATGAAGCACTAACAAGTTGGTAAGTTGTTTCTTTTTTCAATATTTCAGTGGTCAAGGTTGCTGCACCAGTTGCGTCCAGATTTATTGTTTGAATAAACCCTCCATCTACTTTGTATTCCACAATGGCATTGGGAGTACCACTAAAATTAATTAATGCTGTATCTCCACAATTAACTGAATTCACGCTCGATATTGAAACTGTTGGTAATGGCAAAACAGTCAGTGATACAGCTGTTCTTGAGTTGCTTTTGCAATTCGTACTTAGATTAAAAGCTTCTGCGTAATATGTGCCTGCAGTTGTAGGTGTGTAACTTGTATTATTTGCTACTAATAAATTCCCACCAATTGACGAATCGTACCAATTTACTCCAATACCAGAACTTGATGCAACTGTTAATGCCGGAAACAATTGATTGCTACAAATTATTTTATCTCCGTTGCTAATGCTGTTTGGTGTTGACAGTGAAAAAGAAATGGTAAACACTTCAGAGACTGCCGAACAAAAATCATTACTTAAATTTGCAATATCTTGAGCCAATTTTGTTCTATAATAAGTCGAAACAGTAACATTTGAAGCTGTATAATTAGCTGTGTTTGCGCCTACAATATCTGTCCAATTCACACCATCATTACTAGATTGCCATTGATAAAAATACGTTGATGAACCAAGTGTATTGGCTTCTAGATTGATTGAAACTATAGATTGATTGAAACAAGTTTTATACGTATCTCCTATTGCAGATGGACTTGTAATTTTCGTGAAATCTCCACAAGATCTAAATTCAATATCATCCAGTGCTAAGTCATTTCCGCATCCTCCTGTACTGTTGTTTTTCATTTTCAAAACTACTGCTGTTTGATTTCCAGTAGTGAATACCAAACTAAATTGTTGCCAATTAGGACTTGAAGTACCTATAATATTTCCAGTATCACCAAATCCTAAGAGTGTTGTTTCTGTTTCATTCCATATTTCGAATCTAACATTTATAGGAATTTCACCCGATCCACAAAAATTGGAATTAGGGTTATATATATTTAAAAGCCAAGACGAAAAAACAAAAGTGGTATTGATACACAACCCTGTAACTTTTCTTTTGTAAAATTCTCCAGTTGTATTCGCATTTGCATTGATAATTAAAGCTTTTCCATTGGTGTCATTTGGGGTATGATCTAATGAATTGTGCCAAGTACTATACAAATTTGTTTTATAAAATAGTGTATAAAAACCATCATTGGGAGTACCTGAAATAAATGGATAATTGGTCACGCCTGCTGGTAATATAGGTCCATAATTAGTTCCATTTCCAAAATCCTCAATAAAAACTGGTACACCTTTACTTCCAGAACAGCTACCCAATTGTGCATAACCAACAAAGTGTATTACTAGAAGCAAAAGTAATATTGATTTAAAACGGAGCATATCAATGAATAATTGTTTCAATGAGAGGTTTATAGAATTGAAGGGTACTTGTTATTTTTTTGAAATTTTAAAATTCTGAATCCCTTGTGAATTATTAACTTGTAAAAAATAAACACCTGATTTAAAGGCACTCATATCTATAGTATGATAAGACTTTACCTCATCATCAACAAGGATTTGTCCAAGTATATTTTTCAAAGTAATTTTATTATTATCATCTACCAACTGTAAATTCAAGATATTATTAACAGGGTTTGGATATAAATACTGTTTCTGTTTAAAAAAACTGTTCACACTTAATGGACAATTACTACCTACCACATAAGAAAAATATTTTGTTACTGCTAATCCATTAGCAAAGGCAAACTTAACCGCATAATTAATCGTTGTTCCAAGCGTTTGTCCGGTTATAGTTTTTGTAAAAATAGTTCCAGATACATTTGACATTTCTGATTCTTCAAAAGGGGATTGTTTCCATAAATATGCTACAACTCCAACTTTTTCAGTATCTAAAAGTTCGAAAGTGAATTTCACATCTGTTTCAATAGTTTCAAATGAATAGTTGTATCCTGTGGAGAACGAATTTTGAGAAGCCTCTGTAGAAGTTCCTGAACATTTAATTGTCGTGTCCTCGGTCGTTTTTGCGGAAAGCACAATTGGATTATTGAGTGCAACATTACTAGAAGCATCAGTTGCTGCGACACTAAAAGTGTAATCCGTATTGGGAGATAATCCATAAATTACAAGTGATTTTGGAGTACCTGATGTACTATATGACGAAATCGTTTCAGAACCATAATTAACTTTATAAGACACCGTTCCCGAATCATCTGTAGCATTCAACAATAATTCAACTGAATTGCCTGTTACTGCTCCCACCGAAGCTGTGAAATTAGATGGTGCTTGCGTATCTGGAGTGGTATTTTGATATACTCTCACATAATCAATCACCATTGATGATTGGGTAAAATTAGCGTCTATTGTTCCTGCAATTCCTCCCATTGCAATATTTAATAAAATATATTGTTCTTTATCAAATGGCCAAGTACTGGCGTCTTTAACCGTTGGATTATAGGTATAGTATAATACATTATCTAGTAAAAAAGATATTTGGTTTGGTGACCAATTCATTGAATAAATATGATAGTTTGAATCAATATTCGAATCGGCTACTATACCTCCTATATCCTTTGTATTTCCAAATGAAGAAGGAGTATGTAACGCACTTTGAATATAATTTTTAGGCTCTGAACGAGTGATTCCATGTTCCATTATATCAATCTCACCACATGCTGGCCAATTTGTTGTACCATAATTTGCTGCAAAATAACCTCCAGGTTCATTTACATTTTTACCCAACATCCAAATGGCCGGCCAAGTTCCAGACTCTATTGGTAATTTTGCTCGAACATCTATACGACCATATTTGAATGCGAATTTTGAATTAAGTCTTGCCGATGTATATTGTTTTGTAACACCTTGATTTGTATAATTTTCTTTTTTAGCCACAATATATAAGTTGCCTGAATCTACAAAAGAGTTTGTTTGTTGATTTGTATAATGTTGCACTTCTCCATTAAACCAACTTCCTCCTCCTGGCAATTGTGTTTGATGAAACCAATTAGAAGTATTGACAGCGCCATTAGTAGAAAACTCATCAGACCAGACTAAATCTTTATATACAACATCCACTTGTGCATAACCAAATTGAGAAGTTAAAAAATAAGTCAGGAGAATCAGATATTTAATGTAATTTTTCATTATTTAAGTTATAAATATTTCTATATATGAATCTAATTTGTAATTTATTAAAGCATACAAATGGTTATTGAATTTTAAATTTTTAAGTCTTTTACTAGAATTTTAATTTTTCATTTTTATCCCAAAGTCCCCAATAAGCCCCTACTTCACCTTCAGCTCCCACTTTCCATGATTCATCAAAAGAAGAAAAATAAAATATATCGATATCTTCTTGCTGAGACCACAACTGAGTATTTATAAAATATTTCAAAGCATTTTCAGATGAAGGATGTGAATCTTTAAAACTTTCCCCTTTACTTGGCCATCCCGTTTCGGTTATTATTACGGGTTTGCCCTTGGCCACATTCTTAGCTTGATGATACATTCCTTTCATGTGCACTAAAGAATAATCGATAATACTTCCTTCCCAGTAGGGATAGCAATTTGTTAATATCACATCACAAGCCTCAGTAATTCTGGGTTTAATAGTGAATTCATAATAAGCATCAACGTAGCCTACAGGAATTGATTCTGGAATAGCTTCTTTTACTCTATTTATAAATTCTAGAAGTTCATCTTCTGTTAAATCTTTACGATACATCACCTCATTACCTACAGCTGCAATATCAACATAACCTTCTTTTGAGAGTTGTATTAAACCTTCTATTTCTTTTTCATTCACTTCTGGATCATTTCCTAACCAAGCACCCACTAGAGTTTTGATACCATATTCCCGAGCAATCTTCGGGATAAATTCATTCCCTTCAGTACAGGAGAATGAACGCACCCATTTAGTATAGGGGGCAATAATTTTCATTCTTCTTCGCACTTGCTCTTCGGTGATAATGTCACCTGGTTTTTGCCCATCTTCATAAAGACTAAAGCAAAGCCCTTTCATACCTATTGCTAAAATTTCAGAAAATAAATTTTGAATTTCTGTTTCAGACTTTCCTGAAAAATCTAGACCATTTCCAAAATCTGGATTGGAGTAATCAACAGTTTCTTTATAATCTATATAATCTTTTCTAAATGACATCTGATTCCGCTTTTAATTTATTGTTTTTAAGAGCTCTTCGCTCCTCAAGTTCTTTCTTAATCCTACTAACTCTCTCTTCATTTAAATTATAATTCCACATAATCCACACGGCTAATCCAGCGGTAATTGAAGGAATCGTTATATCTGCAATTCTTAAATCATTCATTGTTTCTAAAGTTTGCACAGATTTTCCAGCATCAAACCCTACCATTGATAACACTAAACCTCCTAAAGCTAAGGCTATAGATTGCCCAATTTTTACCATCCACCAGTATACCGCTCCAAAGGTTCCTTCTCTTCTTGGAAGTCCATTTCTTAATTCATCTAAATCACAAACATCTGCTGTCATACTCATCATTAAAGTAAACAATCCTCCTAATCCAAAGGCCATAAAAGGAATTGGCAACAACAACATAATGGGCATTTCTACAGAAAATTTCACCACACCTACTTGCAATATCATATCATTAAAAAGTACAGCTGTATTTTCGTCAACAACAACAAAACCCCACCATTTTAGCATATATCCAATTATAGAAATGAAAGTTGAAATAATAAATGCATTTCTTTTTCCGTATTTATTAGCCAACCAAGAAACTATAGGAATTATTAAAACAGCAGTTCCAAAAGCTCCTAGTATTGAAAAAATTGCTGGAACAGTACCTGCCATTTCATAACTGCCATTATACATGTAAAAAACAATGATAAAATAACTAAAAGAAGCCACCATTTGGAACCCATTGAAAACTAAAAATGTAGCTCCACATAATCGCATAAAGGGATTATTTTTAGTCATATTTTTAATGTTTTCCCATAGGATAGCCATATTACTTCCTAGGCTTTTAAATGTTATTTTAGCCTTACTTTCATCATCAGAAACATCAATTTCCCGACAAAAAATAGCAGGTAATAATCCGAAAAACATACATGCAAATCCAACAAAAAGCGATAAGGTTCGTACACCATCAGCTTGACTATCAAACAAATCTTTATTAGCGATAAGTACCCAAAAAAGCGGTACAATCATCCATGAGATTTGTCCAACCATATTAGCAATTCCCATTAATCTAGTACGTTCTTTTGTATCAGAAGTCATCTCATATCCCATTCCAATTAATGGTGTTGAAAAGATGGTATTGGCAAAAATGAATAGGATTGAAAAAATTAAAAAGTACCAAAAATTATAGGTAGATCCATTTTCTTCAAACATTTGCCATTGGACAACAAATAAAATAGCTGATAAAATCGCACCTACAAAAATATATGGTCTTCTTCTGCCCCATTTTGATGATGTATTGTCTGTAATAAAACCCATAATTGGATCTGATAATGCGTCAAAAAATCTAGGAATTGCAGCAAGTAAACCCGCAATTGCAGGTTCAATACCAAAAGCAGTTATCAAGAAAAAGGAAAAAACACCCAGTGCTCCAGGCAATAAGTTATTTACTAAATGTCCTGAACCAAAGGCCGCTTTTTGAAGCAATGGTACTCTTTCTTGAATATAAGGTTTGTCTAGTGCCATAATAATTTTATTTAGATTTTATTACTATTGTTTGTAATGCTTTAGCATTTATAGCAATTTTTTTATTTTGGTTGTTGAGTTTTATTTCAATCGAAAACGCATCATCTGTTGGATTAAAAATCACTACAGCAATACTTCCATCAGGGTTTTTTGCGGCAGTTGACACCACTTCTTTCGAATTTATAGCGCAGCCTATTTTAACAGCGCCAGGACGTATAAATTTGCTAAAATGTGCCATCGTATAGTACAATGGTGTAAAATAAACGGCATCTTTTTCTATATCAACTATGACGGGCGCGACACACCAATTTTTAAACCAATTTGGCCCACCTTGTGTATCTAATACCATATTCCAGTCTACCCAACCATCTACCCAATTATTCAAACAACCTATGATGTCATTTGCATAGCGATTTACAGGGGCATATTTTGGATGTAAATATTTTTCTTTTTCACTAGCCCAATCCCAGCCCCAATCTGTAGCTTCTTTTTTCCAATACCAAGCGTCGTCTTTCCAATGTGGTATTTCAGAATCAACACAAGCTTCTGTTTGAATTAAATGTTTGGTCGGTGCTTTATGATGTGCATTTTGTAAATATTCTGGGAAAACTTCATAGGTGCTTTCATACCAATGAATAGCTGTTCCTGCAAAATATTTAGATGAATTTTCATCTCGGTACATTTCATCTACCCATTCTTTCAATCCAGCTCTATTTTGATCGTAGCCTAAAATTTTCACCTCGCCTTTTCCATCAGCGTCTAATTTTGGTCCTAAATGATTCTGAACAAAATCAGTCATTTCTTTAGGTGAAAAATGGGTGCTTTCCCAATTATTTCCATTTCCATGAGGTTCGTTAATCACTGTAACTCCCCAAATATCTATTCCTTCTTTTTTATATGCCTCTATATACTTTGAAAAATATAATGCAAAAACATCATAGTATTCAGGCAATAATTTCCCTCCCACATAATTTTTATTGTCTTTCATCCAAGGTGGTGCTGACCATGGAGAAGCTATAATATTGAACCCCTCTTTAGAAATGGATTTTGCATCCAAAATCATCGGGATTATATCTGACTTATCATCTTCAATTGTAAAATGTTCCAATGTCATATCATTTGGTACTTTTGAATAGGTATAATTACTTAATGAAAAATCACAAGAAGCGATATGAGTACGGGTAAGGGAGTAATTAGCTCCTTCTTGGCTAAAATAAGCCTCCAATATTTTTTTACGATTTTCACCACTTAATCGATGGAGTAATGAAGCAGAAGCTTCTGTAAAAGAGCCTCCAAAACCAGTAATGGTTTGGAATTTCTCATTAGGGTCTAAATTAACTACCAGATGTTTTTCACTATTTGTAAATTCTGTTATTTTTTTTAATGAATTTCCCTGTTTAGAAGTTTCGTAGACTGTAACATCCATATCATTTAACTGTTCACAACTTTGCATCATAAATACCGTAATAAAAAACATTATTAACTTACTAATGAATATGCTCTGTTTAATTCTTATCATTTTTACAATTTTCAACTATTAAGGTGTTTTAACATCTAAAAATAAAGCGTCCATGTTACCATCATACGTCTTTGAAATAGGCTTACCATCCCGAGTTAGATTTTTAAAAACACCTTTATCAACTAAATCCCACAGGACATACTTTGCTTGTGATTTTAAATTTATTAGCCCAAAATGATTTTCGGAACCTAATTCATTCCCACTGTCTTTCCATTTTTCATCAAATGCTTCAAAATAAAAAAGCGTTATTTTTTCTTTATTTGTCCATTCTCGCATTAACTTATAATATAAAGCCGATTTATATTCATCCGTTGCTTTGGAACCTGAATCTCCATAATGCTCATTACAAACAGTAGCCCAACCCGTTTCACCAATATGAACCGGTTTATCAACTCCCATTGATTTCATGTAATCCACTACACTTTTATATTGTGAAATAGCATAATCTCTAGCTCTAGCCATCGATAAATCAATCTTTTCTTTTGGTACCAATGAATTTTCATTTTCTTTTGTACCCCAAAAAATTGGATTATAATGAGTATCGTGCATGGGGTAAGTATGCATCGAAATGTAATCAACAGCTTTGATAAGTTGCTTTAAATCTTCCACATGATATTCGGCACCTCCTCCGCCCCATGAAGCAAAATTATCAGAACTAGTTATCCAAATTTTTTCAGGTAGTTTTCCTTCCTTTTTTTGGTTTTGCAAATAATTAACCCATTTTAAAATTGTTTTAGGTTCAACATAATAACTTGTCGCCCATTTAACCATTGCTTCATTACCTACTGCAATCACCTTCACTATTTCAGGATATTGATTTGCTAATTTAATAGCCTCCTCAATTTCAATCGCGTTTCGCTCACTTTCCTCATTATGAATTGGAGCACGATCAGTCCAGGCATTTTTACAATCTATCCAGGCTCCTAACATTAGATACATTTCAAAATTGGCATCCTTTTCTTTTAATGCTCTTATGGCTTCTAATAACCGAGAAGCTTCTTTATGATGAACATTGTAAGTCCTGATGACTTTAATATTCATAGCTGCCATAATTTTTAAATCCTCCGTAATTTGTGCAACAGTAGGTTCAACATCTCTCGTTTTTGTTCTATATCCACCATAACAGATGGCTTGGTAATCTGGATTTCCTATAATTTGTTCTGGACTGATATCCATAATTTTTTTAGAATGCATATTTTTTAGTCTACAAGAAGTAAATAGTGTTAGTAGTATTAAAAATTTAATAATAGAATTTTTCATTTACTATAAAAAAATGGACACTTTGATTAAACTAATTACTCCTTCACGTTTGAATATTTTTTGGCTTATATCATGGTTTAAAGTCAATGATGAAAATGTTTCGGTTGCACCAGAACTAAACACTACTTCAATGCTTTTTTTATTACTTAATTTATAGATTATTGGCACTTGACAAATGGTAAAAGCTAATTCCCCTTTCTCTAATGTCATCTCGAATGATTTATTTTTGACATCAACAAAAACAGCTTTCTCTTCCTGTTTTAGAAATTGATTTTTGCTTAAAAAAGTAGGGTGGAATTTTATTAATCCATCAACTACATCAATACCTAATTCTCCTTTTCTGGTAAGGATGTCTTCTTTTACTTGGCCAGTCATTCCAGGCTGTTGTGCTCCTCGATGCGATGGAGTATGAGAATAGGGGTCTGTAGGGAACGCACCATATAATTCAGCTGTTTTATGAACTCCAATTCCTGCACCAATTTCTTCATAATGAGAAACCAATTTGTTTATGACACTACTATCCTCTTTTTCTTCATACGCATTTTCAATTACCTCTAGCACTGCTAAATGTAGTTTAGAAACCATATGCCAGTAAATTGAGCCCAATCCTTCGTAGCCGAAAAAAGTCCCCGACCTACCAGTAAATGCCTTATGATTAAATACATTTTCAAAAATTTGCAGTAATTCCTCTGATTCTTTTTCAACTAAATCATGGTATTCTTTTTGATTTTTAAGTTGATTTAAAGCTTCCTTAAGGTCATTCGCGTTATTGAAATTTCCATTAAAATGGTAACCTCCCCTAATATCTTTATTGACTACCAAACTATTATTATTAGCCATTAACTTAGTTAGTAGGGCAGAACTTTCTATATTTTCTTTTGGAATATTATTCTTTTCTAAAAATTTAGGCAAGTCCTTATTTGGATACAAAATATAACTATTTTGGTCTTTTCGATACAACGCACTATTTCTTAATGACTCTAGTATTTGAAGAGATTCATTTGCGCTTAAGACTCCAGAGCTTAAAACTGCCACTTGTCCTTCGAGCATTTCACTAAGATTTGATACCAAAACCCCATCATTCTCAATGGACATCAAATTATAAGAATGATACAGTTTATCAGGTCTTTGATTAGCACTAATTGAATGTTCTATAAAAGCCAAACTAACCTTTGTAAACGTCTTTAAACCAGACATGGAATGGGTTCTTTTCTTGCCCCAAAATCCACTGTTATACACTTGAATGCGATATTCAGAAGCAGCTTTCCCTAATCGGTCTATTATTTTTTTACGGTTTTTGTCATCAATTTTTCCTGAAAGCAACTGTTGATTTTCAACTAAACATTCTCTAACTTCATGATAAAATTCAACCATTTCATTAGAAATTTTTATTGTATCTAAATTCGAAGCGTCTAACAATTTTTCGAACGTTTTTAAAAATCGTCGCAAATAACAAAGTGTTACCATGGATACTCCGTTCCCTACCAATGCATTGTTAGCATCATTCCATTCTGGTCGTTGCGTATTCATCCAAATTCCACCTTCTGGAATAAAGTTTGACATTTTTGCCAAAACGGTAGCTAAGATTTTTTCAATAAAATTTACATGATAAATGGCATCTGTATTATCATAAATTAAGGCGCCATCAGCTCCGGTTTTTTCACGACGTTCAATTATTTTTGCTTCCCAATCATGACTGTATTCTATTGTGTCTTTGGGATTTTTAAGAATGTCCTCATACGATTTTATTGTATAAGGAACTGCTGCATATACAAAACATTCATTTTCAAAATAAGAATTTAGTTTACCTGGATAATACTTTTCTATAAACTCTAAAAATTTTAATAAATAAATAATTTGATGATCTCCCCAATATCCAATATATGACCATGGATTATCCGGTTCTATAGCTTCCCAATCAAATCCAGATTTAGTTACTCTGTATGGGTTGTATCCATCAAATGTAGATGCGTTTAAAAACTTGTGAATCATCCCTTCAATAAAATTAGGATAAGCATGTGCTAATGATTCCCAATTTTGAAAAATATCCCTCCAATTTCCTTCGTAATCTAATATTTTAGAATCATCAACTTCGCTACGAGTATTGATAGAAAACTTGTTCCAAGGGCGGCTAGGATCACCATGTCTACGACTGAATTTTAAAGGCAAATACTCCGTGCAGAGTCTTACCAGATCTTGATTAACCTGAAGTTTCATCAATTCCAGTAATTCGATATATGAAAATTGATTTTTTAAATCTTTTACAAATGATTGATTACTTTGAAACAACTGATTATTTGCTTTTGACAAATACAAAACAAAATCCTTCTTGTCGATTTGATAGTTTTCATCAAAAATACCCCCACGCATGATATTAAAAAGCACATTAGAGAAATGTCTAGTGTCAATTAATTTATCTTCTGTAAATTGAAGTCCATCTGCGGAAGCGTTAAGCGATATTAAATTTTGCTTGCCTAATTCAACATCAATACTAAGTTGCGATTCAAGTGTTTTATCATGAATTATAGACTCTGAGAGTTGAATAACCTGTGACTGGTTTTGATTTACATTGGCAATGATTTTCCATTCTTTGGAAGTGTTTTTATTCAAAAAAATATCCTTTGAAATAAAATAAGCACCTTTCTCGCCTTTAATATCATTCTCTGCCGATACTTTTTGGAATTTCCTAAAAGCAGGGAGCTGCCTAGATGAAACTAAATGAATAGCATCATTCAATCCCATAGACCACACTACATTTGCTTTAAGAGCTTCACTAGGCTCTGCTTTATCCACAATTATGGCGCTCAAAGCATATACTCCTATTCCACTCTCTCCTAATAGTTCATTTCTTTTATAAGCATCAACAAGATTACTTGTGCTTGATTGTAAATCACTACTAACACCATAGGGCATAATATTTTGAATACCATCAAGTATAGAAATAGCATAATCAACATTCGAGTTATTGATAATTTCTACAGTTCTAATAAAGCCAAAAAGATTAGTAGAGCTCCATTGATACCTGTATGTTAACTGTAAATCATGATGAATTTCTTCAAAAATAATTTTATTCCCATACAGATTTTTATATAAATTTCGGGTCAGCTTATAGCTGTCATTAAAACGCTCTGAAAAAGGTTCCCAAACTAATTGCGTACTATCAAACTGAATTTGAAAAATTGATTTACTTCCCGTAAAATCGGCAAATTCTGTTATTTTATCATCGGTATAATATGGAAAAAGTGCGTATTCTGCATTCTTTCTTCCTGCTGTAAGACCGCCATTACTTGATATAAACAGCCAGTGATTAGAATCACTAACTAAGCTCATAAAAAATGGACGCATGCTATCGCAATTTTCTATTTTATAATATTTCTCTCCTGCTAATTCGACTAACTTCATGCCAATATGATATTTAACTCTTATTAATAAAAGTTGATTTATTTATGGATAGTTATTACTAAGGCTAAAAAGCTAGTAATCTATATCTCTTTTTAATTTTTAATTAAAAGGCCGAAATAAATCGACCTTTTAATTAAAATAACTAGTTACTTTCACGTTTTAAAAAATGAAATTCTAATTACAACATTGTAATAATGACAAGAAGTAAGTAGATTTTAAGTATAGAAAAGCTATCCAGATTGATTTAAAGCCAATCTAAAATCTAATTATTTCTAGTTCACATTTATAAATAACTGGCTAACAGTTACAAATTAGTGCTAACCAGTTACTGTTTTTATCCCTAAGGATTAATCACAATTGAAACATTATCTAAATACAAAGTTGAGTTACAGCCTGGTACACCACCGCATATAGCAACAAACTCAGATGTAATTCCGCCGCTTACATCACCCGCATTTACCGTATATGTTGTAGTAAAAGACTGCCAAGAAGCAGTTGGAGTAACTGCAATATTTACAACTTGATTAACACCACTTGCAGCTTCAACAAAAGATTGAATAGAATAAGCACCACTTATTCCTGCAAGTGATCCTTTATAATCAAAAGAGATTTTTACTTTGTCACCAACTTTAATTCCTCCAGCACCTTTTCTTTCTTGTTTAAGAGTTGGATTCAATCCAGAAGGACTAGCTTCTAATTTAGCAGACCATGTTCCTGTTTTACTATCGGTGTTAACAGCTTCTACAATCCCGCCATTTTTATAAACTGCCCATCCGTCAAGGTTTCCATTTTCAAAACCTCCGTTGGTAGCTATTTCGCCTGCTGCTGGAGTACCACCTCCACCACCACCGCCTGTAGTCCTTTCATAAACTTTAAGATCATCAAAATAATACGTATTGGTATTGTTTCCATTCAAGTCAAAGAATATTACAATCTTGTTGAATTTATTTGTGTTAGTTGCTGCAAAAGGAAATGTTAATTCTTCCCATTCATTGGTTTTAGTAGTAGTTAGTTCTAATTCCGTATTATTTCCAGCATTACCTATTTCTTCTAATTTTAATCTAACTTTAAATCCTGCTTTAGCTGAATACACTTTTATTTTTAAACCTGCATTAGCTGTAAAATCCAATTTGGCATTCAAATTAATTTGGTTGTTATCCCATGGGAATTGCCCACTTTTAACAATCTTAGCTACTTTACAAGAACTATTAAGTGCATTTGTTGCATTAGGATTGTCAGCCCATGAAAAACCTGCTCCATCTGAAATTATAGATGTACTCAAATCAGTTTTAAAAGTCATATTCAAACCTACAGCACCTAGTGTTTCTGCAGTTTCTGCAGTACATGTTCCGCTTCCGCCTCCGCCTCCGCCAACACGAGTATATAATTTTAGGTCATCAAAGTAATAGGTATTTGTATTTTTTGTAGCCAAATCAAATATCAAAACAATTTTATCATATTTACCACTAGCAGTCGTAGGGAAATCAATCGTTAGCTCTTCCCATGCACTTGTTTTAGTGGTTGCAACTTCAACTTCAGTATTGATAGCCGCATTTGCTTTATCTTCTAATTTTAATAATACTTTAAAACCTGGTACTTGAGAATATACTTTTATTTTGAAACCTGCATTAGCGTTTAAATCTAATTTTGAACCTAAAGCAATTTGCACGTTATCCCATGGATTAATTCCTTGTTTTGATACCTTACCAACTTTACAAGAACTATTGATTGCATTATCATAATTAGGATTTGATACCCAAGCAAAACTTGCTCCATCTGAAACAATGCTTCCAGCAACTGGTTCTGTTTTAAAAGTCATGTTTAAGCTAGCAGCAACTAGTGATTCTGCTGTTTCTGAGTTACAAGGGATTGTAGGTACTGTAATTGTAATTACACTTTCATAAGTGTCTGAATCTCCCGCTAAATTTCTTGACTTTAATACTACTGTGTGTGTTCCTGCACCAAAGGTTTTGATAGGATTAATATCAGTAGAGGTTTCACCATCTCCAAAATCCCATTCATAGTTTTTGGCATTTTCTGAAATATTTATAAACACCACTGTTCCAGTCGTAGGGTTGATGGTATAGGTATAACCTGCTACTACTTCAGGGTAGTTCGTGTTTTCATCAGTACATCCAAAAAGGGATATTGTCAAGATCAAAATTGAAATTTGCTTCACTATTTTTATTAAATGTTTCATCTTTATATTGTATTTGGTTAGTTGTTATTGTTTGTAAACTCTTACGTAATCAATCAGCATCGATTGTGGAAAAACAGTTTCGCTATTTGGAGCTCCTAAAAAATCGCCACCAACGGCTAGGTTAATGATTATATAGAATGGTTTGTCAAAAGCCCATTTGTTCCATCTTGCTTTTAATTCAGTACATCTCTCTTCTGATAACCCATTACATAAATATTCCGGCATAGGACTTGTTGGTAAGTCTTTGGGAGTTATTTGATTATACAACACATCATCTATATAATAATTTATATAATTTGGCCCCCATTCAATACCAAATACGTGAAAACCAGTATCAAAACGATTATCTAATAAACTATAACTTTTTGAAATGGATGTACCACCTGAATACCCTAGACCATGTACCGTACCTAAGACTTTTGTAGGCTCTTGTCCTCGAAACTCCATAATATCAATTTCACCACAACTAGGCCAACCCACTTCATCTGAATCTGCTCCTAGAAGCCAGAAAGCAGGCCACATTCCTTGTCCAAAAGGCACTCTAATTCTAGCTTCGAAGCGACCATAAGCTTGGTCAAATTTACCTTTAGTCAATAATCTTGCAGAAGTATAAGAAGCACCTTCATAAGATTCTTTTCTAGCAGTAATGATTAATACTCCATTTTGCACAGTCACGTTTTCTTGTCGATTGGTGTAATATTGCAATTCGTTATTACCCCAGCCATTAGTTCCAGTACCAATGTCATACCCCCAAATGGCACTATTAGGTGCTCCATTAGTGTCAAACTCATCTGACATAGTCAATTGACTAAAAGTAGTGACTGTTTGTTTTTCATCTGTAGTACAACTTGAGATTACAAAAAGTGGCATCGCTGAAAGGAATGCTTTAAAAAGCAGCGATTTTACTCGTATTGAATTTATATATGTTTTTTTCATTTTTTCTTGTTTTACTATTTTCACCATTATTGTTATTCTTTGTAGAAATACATATTATCCATATAAAGAGCTTTTACATTAGAAGATTTTATATTTTCAATGATAATTAAATTGACACCTGTTTTATCCAATGACGTTTCAGACGTTGGTCTAATTGGAATTTTAATTGTTGCCCATACTCCTGCTTGAAAATTAGAACTAGGATAAACCACTGGAGCTCTAGGATCTAATTGATAACTTTGACCAATACGGTTTTGTTGAAAAGTAGTAGCAGTACTATTTTCATTTTTAAATGTTAGGAGAAGGTCGATATCAGTTGGTAATTCTAACATCATGATATCAACACTAAAATGAGTCATGTCCGAAATGTTTAATGGAGTTGTAAGCTGCGTACCAACAAAATTAAAATCGGCATAATTAATTACATTCTGACCTTTTACAGCAATTGCTCCTCCAGTTGTTGTTTGGTATGGTGCCCAAAATCCATTGTAATAATTCACAGGTACATTTGCATATTGGTCACTAAAAACTGAAATAACCTTACTTTGAGGTAATGTAGGTAAAGGTGCTACAGGAAAACCACCCGCAACATTAATTGTTAAAGAACCAACTGCTTTAACACCTGCAATAGAAGCTGTAATCTTTGAAGTACCTGAACCTACAATGGTAACAATACCAGAATCACTTACTCTAGCAACTTCTATATCGGATGATTTAAACGAAAAATAAGAAGGAGCAACAGTAATAGATTGATTTAAACCCGATTCCAAATTAAATGTTTCTGTTAAACTATAATCAGCCAAATTGAATACATCTCCCAAGAACTTAGTTTCTACTTTATCTAAACCATTAGCAATAAATGGTCGTGGTTGTGCAATCGTTCCTAACTTTTCAAATTTCAACTCATCAATCCAAAAAGTATAGCCTTTATCATTTTCAGGTCCTTCGGCATACCAAAACATTCCTTTTTCTAAAGTCAATTTTGAGGCATCTGGAATAGGAATAATCACTTTTGTCCAGTTTGTAGTCAATGCTACATTCTTGATGGTTGTAACGTATTTGTTTTCACCAAAATCATTCCCAAAACCAGCTTCATTCAAAGTAGCAGCTTGAGAGGCTTTTATCCAAAAAGTTAGCGAATCAAAGTCTGACAAATCGCGACCACCATCAGGAAATATTGCTCCTGCATAAGATCCTGCAGGATTTCCAACATTAGGAACATCAAATCGCATTGAGGCAGTTCCTTTGAATTTTACATCTGTATCCACCGTGAAAGCATTTAAAACCGAACCTGAAAAGGGATAATAATTCAAGCCTCCACTAAATCCATCTATAAAGACATCACCCGTTTTTGGATAAGTTGCAAAAGCTACCTCATCAGAAGGATTTCTGTCACATCCAACAGTCACCGTTAGAATTAATCCCAAAAGCAATGTTATTTTTGAATATATATAATTGTTCTTTTTCATTTTTTTCAGTTTTAATTATTTACCAATATTAATGTGTATGTACGTTCTAATCTCCCATTCATTTCCGTTAGGGAAACCTATAGGACTTATTATAGGTGAAGTAGCAAATTCTTCGGCTACATTAGGACTGTAACGAGGGGAATATTGATTAAGGGAACGCCAAGTACCACGAATTCCAATCTGTGTATTGGGTAAAATAAACCAATCCGGTTTTCCAACTGTTGTTGATAGATCCAGCATTAATTGAACTGGATAGGTCAAGTTAAAATCACGATGATAATCAAATGGTCCCCAATCGTTAATTTTAAAACTATGTGTTAATTTGATTTTATTATAAAGCACTCTTACATCTCCTCCAATACGCTCTATTAATCTGGCGTCACTACCATTAGATTGTGCATTACCAAAGTAGAAATTAGCAATTAAACCTAAATCTGGGTGTACTTTAGATACCACTCGTGAATTTACTTCCCACAAATCATTTGCAGGTGCTGAATTAGGAAATGCAAATGATGTTCTATTGCTTAAAAAACCAATTGCTGCATCTTGAGTTGTAGGCAAATGACGGTAAACAAAGCCTAAATTAAAAGCAAACTTAGCATCTTCAGCTCTATCATTATCCCATTCATACATCCATGTTCCTGGTGTAGGATCATAAGTAAGTAATAACTCTCCCGCAACAGTTTCTCTATTTCCTCTTACCGCAAATGGATCGTCTTGAATATTTCTAAGTCTTCCAGGACCTTGAACATCATTTGGCATAGCCGCAACAATAGGTTTTTGCCATAAAAAGTTAGGTGCTATTTGAAAATTACCCACACCAACAGTAAAACCTGTTAAAACATTCGTTTGATTTCCGCTACCGCTGTCTTTCAATTTCCAGCCTGTAAAAGTTTTTGTATTGTCAGCACCGCCATTGGCAACTAAGCCCATTGCTGCGGCCTGTCCGTACCAATTAAAAGTACCTTTTGAATAAGTCAATTTAACTTTACCGCCCCAATTGTCCATTGAGTTAATTTTATCGGTGAATACCGTATACTTAACGTATCCAGGTACCTCAGCATGATCAGGAATACCATTTAGATTCAAATCTAAAATAATTGATGGTTTGTTCTCATTGGCAAATTGAAATTCTCTTCCGTTTAAAGGTTGCCCTCCCCAAATACCACCAACTTCAATTCCTAATTGACCAAGTTTTGTTTTTGCATGCAATGTTACTCTACGCGTTTTTGGAAGTGGAATAGCGCCCGAAGTAACGGCATCAGCAGCATCAGCAATATCTTCGTGATAAATCCCTGTAAGATTAAATCTTCCTACTTTTTTACTGTATTTTAATAAAACCGCTGGATTGGCTCCCCACCAAAGTTGGGGCCCAAAGGCTGCTTTAAAACCATTAAGTGATTTTTTACCGTCAATTTCAAAACCTGAAATCTCACCATTATAAATATCTAAGTTAGGTCCGTAATTCGCTTCTGGGTATAGTCCAAAAAAATCACCTTCATATCCCCAATGATAATGTCCTTTACGATAAAACCCTCTTAAATCAAACTCTTTTGCATTCCATTCATATTCCGCATTATAAATCTGAACCCGATTAATATCTGTAAGTTCTAAATTTCCTTCTGTTGTATTTACAGTTTTAGAACGTCCTCTATTCTCATAGAAAATTTCATCAATTGGATTTTCAGCAACATGCCCCAGAATATTAACATTAATATTGGCTCTCATATTTGAAGAAGGTTTTCCTTCAACCCCTACAAAATAGGATTGCATATGATCAAATCCCAATTTATTAGGATAAGTTGTTGTTTCCGTATCTTCATTTTTAGGCGTTGTAATTAAACTTCCGCCTGTATTGAATGTTGTAAATTCAGCTCTTAAATTACTTAAACTAATTTTATCGCTACTAGTACTATTTAATGCAGCTTTATCTCCTCTTGCTCTTAAAACAGCATCCATAATTTGAATGTTTTTAAAAGCGTTATCAATATATTCTAGCGTTGCTCCATCAGCATACGGATTGATATTATGTGCTTCTTTTAGAGCGTAATAAGTAGCTCTCGGGTATAAATCATAAAGTCCTCTTTCATTTGTTGGTCCTTTGGCACAAATACCAAACCACTCTTCATTCATATTATTTTCACCAACTTTATAGTCCTTAGCATAACCACCATTACTCCAAGATGCATTGCTATCATGAATATCTAAGTTTTTGGTTTGCCCAAATTTCCACCAACCATCACTAAATTGGAACGTAAAACCACCAATCGAATTTTGAGCTTTTCCTAAACCGGCTGCATTTTCATATATTTCTTTCCAATTACCTAAATCGTAAAAAGCTTGCATTTTTTGATCCTCTTGATTTTCTATTGCATTAAAGGCATCTGAACCAAACTCTGTAAATAAAATTGGCTTATTCACTTTGTCTTTAACAACTTTAAATGCGTCTCCAAAAGATACACCACGATACATATTAACTCCATAGATATCAATATTTTTACATTCATCTGCAACAATATCAATGAATAGTACATCACCATTACAAAGGGCTACAGGTTGATTTGAATTGATTGATTTCATTTTAATTGCAGCGTCATTCATAAGTTTATACATGGGTCTACCACGTTTTTCACCTATAAATTTTTTCTGTTGTTCATCATCAGGAAAATCTTCAGTATCTGCACCAGCCCAAAATAAACCATAGTTGTTTTCGTTACCTAGTAAGAACAATAAAACTCCAGGTGTATTTTTATATACTTTGGCCATTTCAGTTACTTCATTCAGTAATAACTGTTGTGTTTTTAGATCACTGTAATCTGTAACAGGAACCCATACGCCATTTATGGTAAGGCCATATCTACCAAATGGATGATTAAGCATGGTGTAAATACCATAATTTTCATAAATATATTTTATCCATTTTGGCTGTATCCCTGTGTAAATTCTAATGGAATTTACACCCATATTTTTCAACAAACCCATTTCAGCATCAAGTGCCGCTTTAATTACGTCATCTGACTGCTTCCATAAGCTGTAATTGTAATTAGTGCCTATTGGAAAATAATCCCAGTTCATACCGTTGATCATAAAATCTTTTCCATCGACCACTAATTTCATTCCATTATCATTAGTAACAACTGACACTTTATTTGATTGTGAAAAAAGAGAAGTCGTTATTAAAGAAAGTATTACTAATAGAATTTTGTTTTTCATAATATCATCTATTTTTTTAAGTGATTCTTTTAAATAATAAATACAAAGCTGTATTTATTTCATGTCTATCAATGTTTATTAATTGCAACTTATATTGTTTTGGAAGTAAACTATTATAGTAAACCAATAAAACATTCTAAGTGTAAGGCTAATGAATAGCCATGTTAGGATTTTTACGACTTAATTGGGCTACTAGACAAGGAGTAATTCTTTGATAAATTGGTTTCATATTTTTAGTTTTTTGTTTGATATAAAATTAGATACTTACATCGTTAATTCCTCAGAAATAACCCTTACAAAAAACATACAACATAAAAATAAGGCATTTTTTTTACATATATACCAAAAAAAGCCCTAAAACACTACTAAAACCATTGCTCTTGTTTTAAATAAAAAAATAAAAAAACCACAACATTTAGGTAATGTTGTGGTGTTGTATAGTTTCATGAACTAAATGTGAGCCTAACTATACAGCTAGAATATACTCAACAAGGCCTTGTTCATGCGCCAAATCCATTTTTTTACGTAAACGGTATCTTTTTATCTCCACAGATCGAACGGAAATATTCAATAGAGGTGCAATTTCTTTAGAGGATAAATTCAATCGTAAATATGCACATAAACGCAAATCATTTGGTGTTAATGAAGGATGTGCTGCTTTTACTTTTTTCAAAAAGTCTTTATCTGTATTATCAAAAGCTTCTTGAAAAACACTCCAAGCATCATCTTTAGTTATATTTTTATTAATTATGGAAATAACTGATTTGATACTTCGATTATCACTTTCTGCTGTTTTCTTTAAATCCTCTTGGATAAAACCTAACAATTCATTTTTGTTATTCAAACTCATTGTAGATGCCGCAAGCTCTTTATTAATACTGTCAACATCTTGAGAAAGCTGTTCATTTTTAAGGCGCATCATTTGTTGCTCATTTTCTAATTCTTTGATTTCTAGCAACAAGTTATTCTCTTCTATTAATTTCGCTTCTTTTCTTTGATAATATCGTTTGTATTGTTTGTGAATTATTCGTGCTACAAATAGTATTAAAATAAAATAAATAAATATTGCTAAATTAGTCCCATACCAAGGTTTTAAAATCGTAAAAGAATAAACGACAGTATTTTCTAAATTAGAGTTTGCAAATTTTGCTTTCACTTTAAATACATAATCACCAGAGGGTAAATTCTTAAAATTTACTGATGATTTTGTATTCCAATCACTCCATTCCTCTTGAAAACCTTCTAAAACATATTGGTATTCTGGATTCAAGTATTTATTATACTCTGGAACGGTAAAACTGAAACTAATATTATTTTCACTGTGATTATAAGTCCCTTTTTCCTGAATAGCATTATAATGAACGACTTCATTCATTGTATTAGTAATGATCCCCGTGATAGAAACTTTATAATTTTTGAAAACCAAATCATTAATATTCATTGTATAATACCCATCAGTGGTTCCAAATAAATAATCGGAATTTGATAATTGAGAAATATTTTCATACCCCAACATCGAATTAGTTATAGAGGCAGGAATCGGAATGCTATTTTGTTTGAGTTGGTCACTTAACTTCGTTGCGGCATAATAACTAGTATAATTTTTTGAAAACAACCATATTTTTTGAGAATTATCCACAATCATTTTACCGGAGGTGTATTCATCTTTTTCAAATACAGAGCTTAATAAGGAATCTTTTTTAAATTCCTTTGTTTTAGGATTCAATTTAAAAACACCCTCTTTATAAGCATAATAAATTGAGTTGTTGAATTTCGTTAAACTAGCGTTTTTCCCTTTGGTTGGATATTCGTAAGTAGTATACTTTTTTACTTTTTGAAATTGGTTGTCTATCTCTAACCTAAAAACACCTTTGTATTCATGGCTTACAAAAATTTCAAACGTATTGGTTGGATCAAAATGCTTTGACGAATAATCAAATCCTTGTATTTTATTTCTAAAAGACCATTGATTGTTATGCTTTTCCAGAACTGAAATACCATAATAGTTTCCTTGCAACAAAAGATTCTTTTGACCAGGCAATTTTTCAAATTTCCATGTTCCAGATTTAGAAAATATAGTTTGAATAATACCATTATCTACAATATATGTTCCCCTGTCGTGCCCACAAAACAAAGTATTATCATACACAAACAAAGACCAAACTTGCCCTTTAGTACCACTAACCAACTGAAAATCATCATTACTCTTGTACTTTTTATAAAAAAGTCCCTGGTTAGTTCCTACATACAATTTTCCATTATAAAGCTTTGAAGTGTAAACGGTTCCTAAAACACCTGAATCATCAACAAAACTCTGAATAGGCGATTGTAAATTAATGCAGTTAATTCCGTTGTCAAGACCAATCCAAAGATTTTTTTCGGCATCTTCAAATAATGACAAAGCGGTATTATTACTTAATCCTTTTCGTTGCGAAATATGGTATTGTTTTTTTCCTTCTTTAGATAAAATAAAAATCCCATTGGAAACTGTCCCTACTGCATATCCTCCAGAAGACAATAACTCACTACTAAACACATTACTAGATTCCAGCTCAACATCAGCTTCAGTAGCGACTTTAGACAATTGCGTGCCTGACAACATATAAAAACCCTGGGTTTCAGTCAAAATCAATACCCCTTCTTGTGCTGCAAAAACATTGATTATTCTATTAGACTTTAATATCGGATGATTTGAAATCAATTTACTTTTTCCTCCTTCAATTTCATATAACCCATCATGATAGGCTTGGAAATATATAGCATTTGGTGTTTTAAAAGATTTCAAAATACTGGTGCTAGCAGCAATAATTTTAAATTTTCCCGTTTTTGAATCATAAATGTAAATTCTATTCAAAGACTGAAAAATTAACCATTGGTCAAAACTTAAGATATTCCAAAATTGTTCATCATCAAGAATATGCTTTTTTATGGATTTACTCAGTGAGTGATATTGAAGTAATCCATCAGCTTTCCGTTTCCAAAAACCAAATTCCATATAACTACCTGTGTATATTTTATCACCAATCACTTTTACAGAACGAATGATAGTTTCATTTGGCGAAGGGTACAATTGCCAATTTGAACCATTGAATTCCAATAGTCCATCATTATTTGCAAAAAAAACAAATTGATTTTGGTCTTGAGAAATCATCCAGTTTTGATTTCCTGCTCCATAGGTTTCAGGAACATATTTTACAATGGGTGGTAACTCCTGAGCTAAACTAAATAAAAAGTTAAACAAAAGTACTAATGAGAAATATAGGGTATTTTTACTTTTAAGCATCTATAAACGATTTATTGAACATAAATATATTAAATATTTGGTTATCTAAAACCAGTAAAGGCATGTTTAAA
>JAHEBK010000405.1 GCA_024642295.1 Flavobacterium sp.
GAAATTAAATTATCCGACACCAAATTATCCAAAGGAGGTGTTGAGCAAAATCCATCCGTAACCGTTTACTATACTTCAGGACCTTATACCGATCCTAATGTTGAAATTGATGTTCGTAAAGGATTGCCTCGCATCCGTGAGCAATGGATTAAAGATCGTGGTGATGTAGAAGAATTGACTGAAATCAGTTCTAATTACGGTAAAGAACGTTTGAACGATGGCAAGCTAGACCATTTGCGTTTTGAATATTTACACCAACCGATGCGTGCTAAAAAAGGAGCAAATGTTTCCCAATTGCATTATGCCAAACAAGGTATAATCACTCCCGAAATGGAATATATAGCCATACGCGAAAACCAACGCATTGAGCAATTAGAAAATCAAACCAAAGCGATGCAATGCCAACATGCAGGACATAGTTTTGGCGCTAATACGCCAAAATCTAAAATCACTCCCGAATTTGTGAGAAATGAAATCGCGGCAGGTCGTGCAATCATCCCTAACAACATCAACCACCCAGAGAGTGAGCCAATGATTGTAGGGCGTAATTTTTTGGTAAAAATAAATGCCAATATTGGCAACAGCGCCGTAACCTCATCTATAGAAGAAGAGGTAGAAAAAGCCGTTTGGGCATGCCGTTGGGGAGCTGATACCATTATGGATTTGTCCACAGGCAAAAACATTCACGAAACTAGAGAATGGATTATCCGTAATTCTCCAGTACCCATTGGAACGGTGCCAATTTACCAAGCTTTAGAAAAAGTAAATGGCGTTGCCGAAGATTTAACTTGGGAAGTTTTCCGTGATACGCTGATTGAACAGGCAGAACAAGGGGTTTCTTATTTCACCATTCACGCTGGAGTTTTGTTGCGTTACATCCATTTAACTGCCAATCGTGTTACAGGTATTGTTTCTCGTGGTGGGTCTATCATGGCCAAATGGTGTTTGTTTCACCACAAAGAAAATTTCTTGTACACCCATTTTGAAGAAATTTGCGAAATAATGAAACAATACGATGTAGCCTTCTCTCTTGGTGATGGTTTACGTCCAGGTTCGATTGCAGATGCTAATGATGCGGCGCAATTTGCCGAATTAGAAACTTTGGGAGAATTGACAAAAATTGCTTGGAAACACGATGTTCAGGTTTTCATCGAAGGGCCTGGTCACGTACCGATGCACATGATTAAAGAAAACATGGACAAGCAATTAGAACATTGTTCCGAAGCGCCTTTCTATACATTAGGACCATTAACCACTGATATTGCACCAGGTTATGACCACATCACCTCAGCCATTGGAGCTGCTATGATTGGCTGGTACGGTTGCGCCATGTTGTGCTACGTAACCCCAAAAGAACATCTTGGTTTACCTAACAAAAAAGACGTTAAAGACGGCGTTATCACCTACAAAATCTCTGCCCATGCTGCTGATTTAGCAAAAGGACACCCCGGCGCACAATACCGTGACAATGCCTTGAGCAAAGCCCGTTTTGAATTCCGTTGGGAAGACCAATTTAACCTGTCACTAGATCCAGATACAGCACGCGAGTTTCACGACGAAACCCTACCTGCCGATGGTGCCAAAGTGGCCCACTTCTGCTCTATGTGTGGCCCAAAATTCTGCTCCATGAAAATCTCTCAAGAAATTAGAGACGTAGCCGAAGCCGAAAAAGGCATGCAAGACAAATCAGAAGAATTTGCAGAGCAAGGAAGCGAGATTTATAGTTAAATCCCCCTAACCCCCGAAGGGGGAATTAAAACCCTAAAATGATTATAATCTCCAACCCAATAGCAGTACCTAATGAAATTAAGACCATCCACTCTCTTTTTGAAGAAGGGATGGAATTATTTCATGTTAGAAAACCTGCGTTTTCTGAAACAGAAATGAAAGCATTTATTGCTGCCATTGGGTTTGAATTTAGAAATCAATTGGTATTACACAGCCACCACCAATTGGCGGATGAGTTTGGTTTTCAACGTTTGCACAACCCTGTCTGGGTTCCAAACCCTGACAGGGTTCTTTCAACGGCAACCCATTCAATAGAAGAATTTAATGGGTTAGAAAGTTATTTTGAATACGCCTTTTTGAGCCCCGTTTATCCGAGCATTTCTAAAAAAA
>JAHEBK010000406.1 GCA_024642295.1 Flavobacterium sp.
AAGAAGAAAACAATTAAAAATATTTAGTTTAAAATATAAAGGTTGAGCCTAATTGTGTTTAACCACCAAAACAAATTAACGATTAAATAAAGAAATTAAAATGACCGTAGATTTATTACTAGGATTACAATGGGGAGATGAAGGAAAAGGAAAAATTGTTGACGTTCTTACCTCAAATTACGATATTATTGCCCGTTTTCAAGGAGGTCCAAATGCAGGACATACTTTAGAATTTGACGGAATAAAACACGTACTTAGAACCATTCCTTCTGGAATTTTCCATAAATCAGCGGTTAATGTAATTGGAAATGGTGTTGTTATTGACCCAGTTGTTTTCCAAAAAGAAATTGAAGGATTGGCTAAATTCAACATAGACATAAAAGCTAAATTAATCATTTCTAGAAAAGCACATTTAATTTTGCCTACGCACCGTTTGCTTGACGCTGCTTCTGAAGCTTCAAAAGGTAAAGCAAAAATCGGTTCTACTTTGAAAGGTATTGGTCCAACTTATATGGATAAAACAGGTAGAAACGGACTTAGAGTTGGTGATATTGAACTAGAAGATTTTAAAGAAAGATACCGCTCGCTAGCTGACAAGCATGAAGCGATGATTGCATTTTACGGTGTTGAATTAGAATACAACTTAGAAGAATTAGAAGCTGAATTTTTTGAATCTATCGAAGAAATCAAAAAACTAGACTTTATTGATAGTGAAGAATACATGCACAAAGCTCAAAAATCAGGTAAGTCAATCTTATGTGAAGGCGCTCAAGGATCTTTGTTAGATGTTGATTTTGGAACTTATCCATTTGTAACATCATCTAATACTACTGCTGCTGGAGCTTGTACTGGTTTAGGAATTGCTCCTAACAAAATCAAAGAAGTTTACGGAATTTTCAAAGCATATACTACTCGTGTAGGTAGTGGCCCTTTCCCAACAGAACTTTTTGATGAAGACGGTTCAACTATGGCTAAAGTAGGTAACGAATTTGGTTCTGTTACTGGAAGACAAAGACGTTGTGGATGGTTGGATTTAGTTGCATTAAAATACGCTGTTCAAGTAAATGGAGTTACGCAATTAATGATGATGAAAGGTGACGTACTTTCTGGTTTTGAAACTTTAAAAGTATGTACCGAATACAACTATAAAGGAAAAAACATTGCTCACTTCCCATACAACATCGAACCGGAGAATGTTACTCCAATCTACAAAGAGTTCAAAGGATGGAAACAAGATTTAACGGGTATGACTACCTATAGCGAGTTACCAATAGAATTAAAAGAATATATTGAATTCATTGAAAAAGAAGTGGAAGTGCCTATCAAAATTGTTTCGGTAGGGCCAGACAGAAAACAAACAATTCTTAAATAATAAACAACGCTCTGAAAATTCAGAGCGTTTTTTTTGACCTATATTTTATGAAAAATCCTGAAATCATAATAAAACAAACAGAACTCCTTTCTGATAATTGGTATTTCTTAAACAAAGTTACATTTGATTACTTACGAAAAGATGGCAACTGGGTTACTCAAAAACGGGAAGTTTATGATCGAGGTAACGGAGCTGGAATTTTACTCTATAACAAAGAGCAAAAAACCATTATCCTAACGAGGCAATTTCGTCTTCCATCCTATCTCAATGGTAATAAGACAGGAATGATGATTGAAGTTTGTGCAGGATTATTAGACAAAGACCAACCTGAACAATGTATCATACGTGAAACCGAGGAAGAAACAGGATATCGCATTCAATCCGTTAAAAAAGTAATGGAAACCTATGTGTCTCCTGGAGCGGTTACGGAGATTTTACATCTTTTTATTG
Organism: Flavobacterium sp.; assembly: GCA_024642295.1. Classification (GTDB taxonomy): domain Bacteria; phylum Bacteroidota; class Bacteroidia; order Flavobacteriales; family Flavobacteriaceae; genus Flavobacterium. Next base: position 1,823 of record JAHEBK010000406.1, read on the forward strand.
GTGAGTATGATGCTAGTATGAAAGTAAGCGAAGGAGGGGGTTTAGAACACGAACAAGAGGAAATCGAAGTTATGGAATGGCCTTTTGAAAAAGCCTACAACATGATTGCCACTGGCGAAATTAGAGATTCTAAAACCATCATGCTCCTGCAATATGCTAAGATTAATAATCTAATATAAAAAGGTTCTGAGGAGCTATGTTTACAAGGTAATTCCTTATAAAAACATAGCTCTTCAGAACCTTAGCACCTTAGATACCATACAAAATTTTATTTATTAGGCTGTGGCGTC
>JAHEBK010000407.1 GCA_024642295.1 Flavobacterium sp.
ATACAGCCCATTTGCTAATGCTGTCGGGCTTTACGCTCCGCTGTGGCGGATTGCTGCAATCCCTCACGCGGACACTCGGCATGGAAAAAGATTTTATATTTATGATTAACGATTTTTTATTTGTAATGTGGAAATCTGGAATCAGAAATCAATCAAAATGGTCGTTTACAACTCCAAAAGCGCTACCCTAAAGCGTTCTGCATATTCTTTAATCACATTTTTGTCAAAATAAGGTTCTTGCTCAATGCGTCCTATGCAACGAACGCCTGTTTTGTTCAAAATAATAGATTCGGTTGCTGCATTTTCATCACCACTAAAAAGGATTCCAGCAATGTTTATGTTTCGATTTTGCAAAGCTTCAATTGTCAACAACGTATGATTGATACTTCCCAAATAATGTCTAGAAACCACCACAACTTTATAATCTGGCTGAATCAAATCAACAACAATATCCGTAGCATTCAAAGGAACAAAAATTCCACCAGCGCCTTCAATAACAAGGTGTTCGTTGGTAGTTTTGGGTTCGTTAATTTGATTAAGAGCAATGGTGATTTGGTCTAATTCTGCTGCCAAATGAGGACTTGCAGGGGTATTCAAGGCGTAACTATTTTTATGAAAAATAGATTTCTCATTGGATACATACGCCCGTACTTTATGCGTATCTGAGTTTTCTAAATCTCCTGCCTGAATGGGTTTCCAATAATCAGCCTCCAAAGCTTCGGTGATAATAGCCGAGGCAACGGTTTTGCCAACATCAGTAGATATTCCTGTTATAAATAGTTTCATTGTAAAGTTTTTAAACACAAAGTTCGCAAAGTTAGCACTAAGCGCACTAAGATTTTTAATTTCTCTAATTTTTAGTGTCTATGTTTTTAAATCACAAGATTAGTATAATAATCTCTTTGTGTTCTTTAAAAAAACCTTTGTATTCTTTGGGTCAACCTTTGCGTACTTTGCGGTAAATTTTTGGTGTGCTTTGTAAAGCCTTTGTGTTTAAAAAACCAAAGCCGATAGTGTGTTTAAAAGCTCCGTTATTTCCTCTTCCGTATTATAACTGTGCAAACAAAACCGCAATCGTTCTTGTCCTTCAGGAACCGTAGGGGAGAGTATCGCTTTGACATCAAATCCTTTTTCTTGCAATTGGGTTGCTATTTTTTTTACTTTTTCATTTCCTGGAATGATAGCAGATTGAATAGCCGATTTTGAACGGACAAATAAAGATTGTAATCCTAAAAGTTTTTTTTGTTGGTTGAAAATGGTGATGTTGTTGCGAAGTTTTTCAATCGCTTGAGATTGTTTGGTTAAGTTTTTATATCCAATACCAATCGTTGCAACTGAATGTGGACTTAGTCCAGTAGTGTAAATAAAACTACGTGCAAAATTTACTAGGTAGATAATCAGATCATTCGAACCTAAAACAGCAGCTCCATGACAACCCAAACCTTTACCAAAAGTCATAATTCGGGCGAATACTTTTTTTTCTAAACCTAAATATTGGATTAATCCTTCTCCTTTGTTGCCAAAAACGCCTAATGCATGCGCTTCATCAACAACAAGATAGCATTGGTTTTTTTCGGATAATTGAACTAATTCTTCGAGATTTGGGCAATCGCCATCCATTGAAAAAACACTTTCGGTAGCGATATAAATGGTAGAGGCTTCTTTTTTGAATTTGGCAATCAGTCGTTCTAAATCTTCAAAGTCATTATGCGTGTATTTATAGGCTTTGGCATTCGATAATTGAATTCCATCTCTTATAGATGCGTGACACAATTCATCATAGAAAATAAAATCTCCTTTTTGTGGTACCGCACTAAAAAAACCAACATTAGCATCATAGCCAGAATTGAAAATCAATGCTGATTCTGTTTGATGAAAATCGGCTATTTCTTTCTCAACGGCTTTGTATACGGGATGGTTTCCAGAAAGTAATCGAGAGCCTGTGGCACCATTTTGATTCCAGTTTTGGTCAATCAAATATTGGTGTGTTTCATCGAAAATAGTTTCGGATTTTGAAAAACCTATGTAATCGTTGGATGAAAAATCAATGCTCGAGCGGCTAACTCCTAATTGTCTTAAGGAGTTGGATTGGATTCTTT
>JAHEBK010000408.1 GCA_024642295.1 Flavobacterium sp.
TGAACACCAAGAACTTCATCTGTTTTTTCATCAGCAAGGATTTTTACAAAACCATCTAAATCTCCACTAGCTCTCGCACGACCTAATGCTTTGAAAGGAAAACTACCAACTTTATATTTAGTCCCAGCCGCTTTCAACTGCTCTTCCGTTTGTCCAACAGCTGCAACCTCTGGCCAAGTATAAACAACTCCAGGAATTAAGTTATAATCAATATGTGGTTTTTGTCCCGCTAAGATTTCAGCAACCATTGTTCCTTCTTCCTCTGCTTTGTGTGCTAACATTGCTCCACGAACCACATCTCCAATTGCATAAATATTAGAAGCTGAAGTTTGTAAATGATCGTTTACTTCCACTTGACCTCTTTCAGAAATTTTAACTCCTGCATTTTCAGCATTCAATCCATCCGTATAAGGACGACGACCTACAGATACAAGTGAATAATCTCCTTCTAAAGTTATGATTTCACCTTTAGCATTTTCTGCTTTAACCGTCACTACATCACCTGTTCTTTCCACAGATTGCACTTTGTGAGACGTATAGAATTTCATTCCTTGTTTTTTCAATACTTTAGTCAATTCTTTAGACAAAGCACCATCCATTCCAGGGATGATTCGGTCCATGAATTCCACCACAGATACTTGTGCTCCTAGACGCAAATACACTTGTCCTAATTCGATTCCAATAACACCTCCACCGATGATTACTAAATGTTTTGGTACTTCTTTCAAAGCCAAAGCTTCCGTTGAAGTAATGATTCTTTCTTTATCGATTTTGATAAATGGTAAAGAAGAAGGTTTTGAACCAGTAGCAATAATAATATTTTTAGCCTCAATAGTTTCTGAAGTACCATCTGCTTTTGCAATGGAAACATGTGTAGCATCCACAAAAGAACCCAAACCATTGAAAACAGTAACTTTATTTTTGTCCATCAAATAGTTGATACCACCAGAAGTTTGATCCACAACTGCTTGTTTACGAGCAATCATTTTTTCAAGGTTCAATTTAACTTCACCAGAAAGTTCGATTCCGTGGTCTTCAAAATGCTTAATTTCAGCATAATGATGAGAAGATGACAACAATGCTTTTGAAGGAATACATCCCACATTCAAACAAGTACCTCCCAAAGTGGAATATTTTTCGATAATGGCTGTTTTAAACCCTAATTGTGCACAACGAATAGCTGATACATATCCGCCTGGTCCTGAACCAATGATGACTACGTCAAATGAACTCATAGTATATTTTTTTTATAATGTATATTAATTTTTGCGATTACAAAATTAAGGAATTAAGTTTTGTTTAAACTTCAAAGTTTGAGGTTTTTTGTTAAGAAAATTAGGGATTGAAGTTATACCAATTATGATTACGAAAGAAGTCATATTCTCAGTTCAAGCGAAGTTGAGAACCAAAACGCATCTCGACTACGCTCGATGTGACAAAAAAGTAAACTTTTAAATATCCATAATTATTATAAAACGATAAGTGCTAAAGGAAAATATAATAATGATTAATTAATACTTCCAATCCTTATCCCTTATCCCTTAACCCCTAACTCCTAACTTACTTTTCAATTGTTCTAAAAGTCAAATTCACTCTTGGAAGCAATACTTTTTTAGAAGGTGGCAAACGGTGTAGCCAATGCGTTTGGGTTTCATCTTTCATGACTAACAGACTTCCGTTTTCAAGAATAACCGAAACGGTTTCTTTTGTCTCTTTGTGTTTGAAAGCAAATTTACGCGTCGCTCCAAAACTCAACGAAGCGATCGCTCCATGTTTTTTCAAGTCTTTTTCTCCATCGCTGTGCCAAGCCATACCTTCTTCACCAGAATGATATAAATTAAGTAAACAAGAATTAAAAGTCTCTCCTGTTTTTTCTTCTACTCTTGCTTTGATAGCAAGTAGTTCAGGTGTCCAAGGCAATGCTTTTTTGGTTCTATTCGAATAGGTATATTCAAAAGCTTGATCACCATACCAAGCCACTTTTCGCTTGGTGACAATCAGTTTTCCCATGATGATGGCTTCATCATGTTTCCAATCGATTTCATTTAGTAATACCTCCAAATACCGATTGGCTTCCTGTTGCGAAAACAAAAAA
>JAHEBK010000074.1 GCA_024642295.1 Flavobacterium sp.
ATTTTTGGGTTTGTTCCTGCAGTTACTTATAACTTCAAATTTCAATAGTTATGAAAAAAATCAAAGATATAATAGTATTCTTATTTATTATAGTCTCATTAATCAGTTGCGAAGAAGTTATTGTTGTTGACCTTGACACCGATTCTCCAAAATTAGTAATTGAAGCTTCCATTAACTGGGTAAAAGGGACTTCTGGAAATATTCAAAAAATAAAACTCAGCAGTAGTACAGGATATTACAGCAACAATATACCAGTAATTTCAGGAGCTACGGTTTTTATAAAAAACAGTACAAACGCCACTTTTTCATTTATTGAAAACCCTAAAACAGGAGACTATATATGTACTAATTTCAGACCTGTTTTAAACGAAACTTACACCTTAACAATCATCCACAATAACAATACTTATTCAGCCACCGAAATACTTAAACCTGTTACTCCAATTAATTTAGTTGAACAGAAAAACCAAGGAAGCATTACTGGAAGTGATATCGAAATTAGAGCGTACTTTACTGACCCAGGAAATGAAAAAAATTATTACCTGTACAAATACAGTTATTCTAATCAAGTAAAAAAAGATTATTATGTCAACGAAGACACCTTTTATCAAGGATTAGAATTTTTTAGTATTTCACAAAACACTAAATTTGTAAAAGGAGATACAGTAGAAATAACACATTATGGAATATCTAGTGCCTATTACAACTATATGAATATCGTAATTAGTAACTCTGGAAACAATGACAATAATCCTTTTCAAACACCTCCTGTTATTACTAAAGGAAACATTCGTAATATCACAAACCCTAACAACACTCCATTAGGATATTTTTCATTAAGTGAAGCCGACACTAAAACTTTTACAATTCAATAAACATTACACCTTAGAACACCTTACAATTAACACAGTTTTAATCATTGTTTGTTAGCTAATTACTTATAGATTTCTGAAATTTGCAATTCAAACTATCAATTATGATTGACTCGAAAAAATTTGCTGTTTTTTTCATTTTATTATGCTGTTTCAATTGTTATTCACAAGAAACAAACAATAGTGAACTAGCAAAACAAAAATTCACTTTAAGCGGAACCATTACAGATTCTAAAAGTAATGAAACGATGATTGGTGTTAATCTTTATATTCCAGAAACTCAATCGAGCATCAATACCAACCAATACGGATTTTACTCCATTACTCTTCCCAAAGGCGCCTACACTGTTTTAGTAAGTTATATTGGTTTTCAATCGGTATCTAAAACAATAATATTAAATAAAAATACCAAAATCAATTTCAATTTATCTGATAATACTGAAGTACTCGATGAAGTTATTGTTACCAATACCAATTACACCACCTCCATCCGAAAACCGGAAATGAGTGTCAACAAACTCTCCATCTCGTCCATAAAAAAAATGCCTGTCGTATTAGGAGAAGTTGACGTTATCAAATCCCTTTTACTACTTCCTGGCGTTACTAATGCTGGTGAAGGAGCTTCTGGATTCAACGTTCGAGGCGGTGGCGCCGATCAAAATTTAATTCTATTAGATGAAGCAACCATATTTAGTTCCTCACATGTTTTTGGTTTCTTCTCGGTTTTTAATCCTGATGCTATCAAAGATTTAAAATTATACAAAGGTGGAATCCCTGCTAATTTTGGAGGAAGAGCTTCTTCGGTTTTGGATATTTATCAAAAAGACGGAAACAGCAAATCTTTTCATGCCAGTGGAGGTATTGGATTGATTTCAAGTCGCCTTTTATTAGAAGGTCCCTTGGTAAAAGACAAAGGTTCTTTCTTGATTGGTGGTCGAAGTTCTTACGCGCATTTGTTTTTAAAATTATCCGAAGATCAAAAAGACAATTCCGCTTATTTTTATGATTTGAATACCAAATTAAGTTACAAACTCAACCCTAATAACAATTTGTATTTATCAGGATACTTTGGTCGTGATGTATTTTCAATCAACAAAAGTTTCTCTAACATTTATGGAAATGCAACATTGAACCTACGCTGGAACCATTTATTTTCAGACAAATTATTTTCAAATTTATCATTGATTTACAGCGATTACTATTATGGTTTAGATTTGGATTTTGTAGGTTTCAAATGGGATTCTGGCATTAAAAATTACAATATCAAGTACGATTTCAAACATTATATCTCTGATAAATTCAAATTAAATTATGGTGCTAATGCCATTTATTATTCCTTCAATCCTGGAACTATAAAACCTTCTGACACAAATTCGGGGATTAATTTTGACCAATTAGATAAAAAATATGCTTTTGAACCGTCTTTATATGTGAGTGCGGAACAGGAAATTTCAAAAAAAATAGCCGTTACTTATGGTCTACGCTACAGTATGTTTTACCGATTGGGACAATCTACTGTGAATATATATGCTGACAACAACCCAATCCTATTCAATACTGACCAACAGATTTACGAAAAAGCAACGCCAATAGGAACTGAATTTTATGCCAAAGACAAAGTGATTCAAAGTTTCAATAACTTAGAACCACGATTAGCTGTTTCCTATCAACTCAATGACGAAAGCTCAATAAAAGCAAGCTACAACCGAATGGTGCAATACCTTCAATTGATTTCCAATACGTCCTCACCTACTCCGCTTGATGTATGGACACCAAGTGATAATTTCATCAAACCACAACTGGCGGACCAAGTAGCACTAGGGTATTTCAAAAACTTTGATGATAAAACCTATACCCTTGAAGTAGAAACCTATTACAAGAAAATTAAAAACCGATTGGATTACATTGATGGAGCCAATTTGATTGCCAACGAAGCCATTGAACAAATCATTTTAAATGGGCAAATGCGTTCCTATGGTCTTGAATTGATGTTAAAGAAAAACGAAGGGAAATTAAACGGATGGATTTCGTACACACTTTCTCGATCCGAACAACAAACACCCGGAAGAACTTCAGAAGAATTAGGGATTAACAACGGAAATTGGTATAAATCCGTTTATGACAAAACACATAATCTAGCGGTAACCACTGCCTACAATTTGAACGAAAAATGGAGTTTTGGCGCTAATTTTTCTTTACAAACAGGACAACCTGCTACTTTTCCTAACGGTCAATATACTTACGAAGGAGTCGTTGTACCAAGTTATGGTTTGAGAAACGAAAACCGTTTGCCTGCGTATCACCACCTTGACATATCAGCAACTTTAACTCCAACTAAAAATAAAGACAGAAACTGGAAAGGAGAATGGGTTTTTAGTATCTATAATTTATACAATCGCAAAAATGCGGCCTCAATTAATTTTAGACAAAATTCGGATACTGGGGCTAATGAGGCAGTACGAACATCCATTTTTGGAATCGTTCCTGCGGTGAGTTATAATTTCAAATTTTAAGACAATGAAAAAGACAAACATACTTATAGCCTTGATAGTAGCACTATTTTTAAATAGTTGTGAAGAAGTCGTGAACGTTGATTTAAATAACGCACCTCCTAAATTAGTCATTGAAGCCTCAATCAAATGGTTAAAAGGAACATCCGGAAATGAACAAAAGATAAAATTATCTACAACGACTTCCTTTTATAATAGTCAGATTCCAACAGTTTCTGGAGCAACTATCACCGTTAAAAATAGCAGTAACACCACTTTTAATTTTGTTGAAATAGCAAATACGGGAGAATATTTATGTTCTAATTTTGTTCCTCTAATTAATGATACCTATACTTTAAATATTAACCTAAATGGAGTCAGTTATACCGCTACTGAAGTTTTGAAATCGGTTGCACCGATTGAGGATTTAGTTCAAAATAATGAAGGAGGTTTTACAGGAAAAGAAATTCAAATCAAAACCTTTTATACTGACCCTGTGAATGAAACGAATTATTATTTATACCAATACAATTATAATGATAAAATAAAACAAACCTTTTATGGTGATGAAGATACGTTCTTTCAAGGGAATCGTTTTTTTAGTTTATCTCAATCTGATGACATCAAAAAAGGGGATGAAATCAAAGTAACGCATTACGGGATTTCAAAAACCTATTATAATTATATGAATATTCTAATTAGTATCGCTGGCGGAAATAGTGGTGGTCCTTTTCAATCCCCACCGGCTACTGTTCGTGGTAATATCATCAATACAACCAATAAAGATGATTTCCCATTGGGTTATTTTTATTTAAGTGAAATAGATAGAAGAACTTATACTGTACAATAATCTCAAATAGTATTTAAGTATCTTTGCTTTCAAATTCAAGAAAATGTCCTCACATCATATCGTACGCGACGACCAAGAACCTGCTTTAATCATTGCCAATGGTGCTGCCTGTAATCCTGAATTGCTAGGACAACTGCTGGAATGGTCTCCTATAGTTATTGTTCTCGATTCGGCTATCGAGCGGGTTATAGAATTAGGTATCAAAGTAGATATTTTATTGGGTGATTTTGACCGTGATTTTGATGCTAATTATTACAAGGAAAGGCAATACCCAATCGAAATTGTACATACACCTGACCAAAACAAAACCGATTTAGAAAAGGCTTTTGACTATTTGGTCGAACGCAATATGCCAGCTGTAAATGTTGTATGGGCAACAGGAAGACGCGCTGATCATACCATAACCAACTTAACCAATATTGTTCGCTACAGAGATTTATTAAAAATTGTAATTCTAGACGACCATTCAAAAGTGTTTTTATTACCTAAAAAATTCGAAAAATGGTATCCAAAAAACACGCCAATTTCTTTAATTCCTGTTGGTCATGTTAGTGGCATCCATTCTGAAAACTTATTTTACCCCTTAAAAGACGACAGTTTAACGATAGGCTATAGAACAGGAAGTAGCAATCATGTAGCCGAAGACGGCATTGTTCGAATTGAACACGAAAATGGGGATTTACTACTGATGGAATGTATGGATTAACACGTCTACCTATTTCGTTGCTAAATAATTAAGTATAAGCGATAAACAAATTTGAAATCCTTACCTTTGCACCGAAATTAAAAAGCGATGTCAAAGACAATTACGGAAAAGACCAATTTACACCCTAGAAACTTACATAAATTTCGGTACGATTTTGAACTTTTAAGCAAAAATTACCCGGAATTAAAATCTTTTGTTGGGATTAACGAACACAATATTGAAACCGTTGATTTCAGCAATCCTGAGGCTGTAAAAGCATTAAACAAAGCTTTACTAATCACCTATTACGACATTAAAAACTGGGACATTCCTGAAGACTATCTTTGCCCACCTATTCCAGGACGCGCTGATTACATCCATAATATTGCCGATTTATTAGCTTCGTGTAATGGTGGAAATATCCCTGAAGGCGAAAGCATTCAAGGTCTTGATATTGGTGTTGGAGCTAATTGTATTTATCCTATTTTAGGAAACGTGATTTATGGCTGGAGTTTTGTAGGAACGGATATTGACGAAAAAGCTTTGATTAATTGTAGCAACATTATCGAAGCAAATCCAAAATTGAGCGAAGCCATTAGCTTGCAACAACAAGTCGAGCCTCGCTTTATATTTAAAAACATCATTACACCCGAAGACAAATTTGAATTCATTCTTTGTAACCCGCCATTTCATACTTCTCAAGAAGAGGCTACAGCGGGAAGTATTCGAAAAATAAAAAATTTAGAAAACATCAAAACCACTAAACCTATCTTAAATTTTGGTGGTCATAATACCGAATTATGGTGTGAAGGAGGCGAATTCCGATTTATTTCTCAAATGATTTATGAAAGTGCCAAATACCCTATGCAAATTTTATGGTTCACCACATTGGTAGCGAAGCAATCTCACTTAAAGAGCCTATACAAAGTTTTAGGAAAAGTGAACGCTGCTAACATCAAAACGATAGAAATGGCCCAAGGGCAAAAAACAAGTCGCATTCTAGCTTGGTCTTTTTTGAGCAATCAACAACAAGAAGAATGGCAATTTCAAAAAAGTGATCAGGTAATTTAAAAATATTTCTTTAAGCAAACGATACAGAAAAAAGACTACTTCAATAATGAAAAGCTATTTAAGCATCCTTATTTATTTGATTTTCAACCCACTTCTATCAGGACAAACCACTTTACCAGATGATTTTTGGAATAATGAAATCGAAAAATCAACCGATATCATCAAACCTAATATTATCAGTACGCATCCTTTGGGAATCTATATTTCTCGAATAAATCATAATTTCAAGGTTCGATCTCCCGAAAAATATTCATTTTCTTTTGATTACTCCAGTGGAAACGTAGTATTACCCTATGTTAAATCATATGAATTAACGAATCCATCGGATCAAGAACTCTCCGCGAGTATTATTTGGTATAATCGAGAATTTAATTTTGATTTAAACAATTCACCTTCAAAAATAAAAGAATTTGAAGCCGATGGAGTCATTCGATCCTATCGTTTCACTTTTTCGTTACCACTGAACACAAATCATGAGCTCACTTTTAGCTTGCGATCTTACTCTCTTGATAAAGGTCGAATTCCTTTTTCAATTTTTACTTCAGATGAATTAATCGAATGGTTTCATAGAAACATCGCTGGAGGAAAAGATCCATTTTCTAGATATTATTATGGGATTAATCAAGCTGGTATAAAATATAAAGACGAAGATAATCAATCAATAACCATGAATAAAGGCGATTTTATCATACCTGGATTAGAGATAAATCATTCCTATTACCCTACTTTGGGTATGAATAAAAAGCATCATTTGTACCTCAATTTCAATACACATTTAGGAATCAACACCTCCAAATACAATCCTGTTGCCGATATCGGTATCTCGGCATCTCTAATAAAAAAACACATCATCCGAAATAAAAACATTTTTACTAGCGGTTTAAGTGCTGGGGCTTTAAAACAAAACCTGTTCCATTATGGAAATAGAGTCAACATTAGCAATCAAAAATTCCTTTATAGCATGGAAGCGCATATTGATTACAAAACAAAATTAAAAAATAGCAACTCCTTATCCTATGGTTTAAATTACACTTTTCAAACGGCATACAACAACCCTAAAGATTTTAAACACATTGTTTTCACAGGGCAACGAATCAATACCCATTGGCAACAAACCTTATACCATCTTTATGAAAATTTACATGGTTTAAGTTTCCTAATGACTTATTCTGTTAAAAAAATTTCTTATTATGCTTACATCAGAGAAGACAATAAACTAGACAATGCTCCTGATTTACAAACAGGAATTGGACTTAAAGTGGCTATTGCAAATAAAACTTTGTAACTTTGTTGCTTCACCATTGCTACTCAATAAACAATGAATTTCCAAGTCGTATCTGATTACCAACCCAAAGGAGACCAACCTGAAGCAATTAAAAAACTCGCTCAAGGAATTGTCGATGGTGACCAACACCAAACGCTACTTGGAGTAACAGGATCTGGAAAAACTTTTACGGTTGCCAATGTGATTCAGGAAGTACAACGTCCTACTTTAGTTTTGGCACACAACAAAACACTTGCAGCACAATTGTATTCGGAATTCAAGCAATTTTTCCCAAATAATGCGGTCGAATATTTCGTT
>JAHEBK010000409.1 GCA_024642295.1 Flavobacterium sp.
AACAACGAATGCACTGACTGTTTTTGCCATCCAACTCGCATTAAATGCTTTGTGGTCTTATTTATTCTTTGGATTAATGAACCCAATGTTAGCAGGAATCGAAATCATTTTACTCTGGCTTTTTATATACGAAACCTATATTCAGTTTGCCAAAATTAACAAAATCTCTGGATATTTATTCCTGCCGTATCTGGCCTGGGTGAGTTTTGCTATGGTGTTAAATATTAGTATTTGGTGGCTTAATAAGTAAAATTAATATCAAAAATCAATCTCAAATATCAATAGGAATATTAGTGGTCAATTTTGGCAAAACAATAAATCGGTAATGTACTGAAAAATGGTTGGTGGATTTTACAAAAATAAGTTGTAATATGACCACGTTAATCTCAAGAGGAAATATGCTCTGGTGGAGACCAACATATCAGCAATAAGATTAATGCAATATGGTAAAATGGGTAGTTCAATTTTGGACTACCCTTTTTGATTTTACCAGTTTGCTTCATGGCTAAAAAAAACTCACTTCTCGTTGGTTAAAAAGATATACCATTTTATAAAATTCATCCTGTTTTTAGTTGTCAAACCACGATGTATATCCAGATGGTTTTTTAGATGACTAAAATATCCTTCTATTCCATTTGTGGTTTTTGGGATGTTTGTGTTTTTTAGATAGTGAAACATATTTGGCAAAGCACTTTTTATTGTGGAATAAGAACGCCTGAGTAACTTGTGAGTGTACCAATATCGGTCAGTTTCCAGGTTAAATGTTTTCTCATTTATATATTCCTTATGTCTGTTAAACCAGAGATTAAATTCCTGTATCCAAAAAGTTTTGTCATTTTCAGTCTTGATTTTCAAGAGCATTAAAACAAGATCTCTTAATTCTTGTCCTGCAATATGTTTTGGATATCTGGTAAGCCAAATCAGGCACATTCTTTGTATATGGACTAAACAACGTTGTACTTTTGCATCTGGAATAGCCTTTTTTATTGCTTTTAAAATACTTTTATGACCATCAGTTGTAATACTCTCGATTTGAATTCCCAACTTAATGAGATTCTCTAAATCTTCTTTTATTTCAAAATAATCTTCTTTGTCTGTGAAGCGTATTAGTTGAGTATAACCATCAAAGTCATCTTGGTAGCACACCAAGCAAAACTTCTCAAAATAGGTAGCATCCATTCGTAGATTAACATTGTTTCTTTGAATGATTCTCACTTTTGGAGCTTGCTCTAAAATAGCATAAAAAGTCCTTTGAAGAGTGTCTTTCGAGTAACCACTATCTCGAGTCAATGTTTTATATGTTTGACGTTCTAAAATCCATTTTTTGAACCAAATAAATCTATTTTTAACTCGCTGTTCCGGTCGGTTTCGAGTAAACAACAAACCACAGTTCTTACACTTAAATCGTTGTTTGTTTTCTCTTTTTCCCCATTTAATAACATCTAGACTTTTGCACCCCCAACAACGCTTTTTTTTGAGTTTTCCATATACTAAAAAAGTTTTATGAAACGAATTTCATAAAACTTTCCGTAAGACTATATATCTAAAGGGGTTCAAAGGTTTTTACCAACCATTTTTCAGTATTATGCCATTAAATCGCATTCGCCAAAATAAATCCGCTTGTCCATGCATTTTGAAAATTAAAACCCAGGTGATGTAATCCACCAACCATTTTCAATATTTTACGTCAATTATTCAACGTCCATTTTTTGAATAGCCCATTCATTTGCTAAACCTGATCCTTTTGCTTTAGTTAAGACAAAAATAGTATTCCCAGTTGAATGACTAAACACAAAATAAGGTTCTGCATCATAATAGTTAAATCCACCTATATTATTTGGGACTTGATATTTTTCTAAATCTAATTTATTTTTAAAACTTAGATTGGTAGCGTTATATATATAGATATAAGGTGATCTATTTAAAATCCAAACATTCCCTGAATTTATGATTACAAATAAGTTGTTCTTAACAGAGGAATGATCAAGCCACTCTATATTTGAATCGGTATTTACTGTGCCATTATACAACATATCCGAGCTTTTAATTTCAGAAGTTTTCAAAACCGTTTTACCTCTTGTA
>JAHEBK010000075.1 GCA_024642295.1 Flavobacterium sp.
CTGCAATAATTGGCGGTACCCAATAAGCATTGTCTTTGTAAAGTTCGAAAGGAAATTTTATGTAATCTGTTAATTCTTTTTTGGTTTTTGCTTCTGTAATTGTGATCATTTTGTTTTTTTAATGGGAAGGGATAAGTAATAAGTAACTAGTGAATAGTAATTAGTGATTAACAGATAGTATTCTATTTACTTTTCACTAATTACTATTTACTCAATTAATTACCCTTTTTTAGTTTTTTTGGCTCTACGAGTCGCTTTTTTGGAATCATTATTATCTAAATTGATGATAACATCTTTATAATTAGCATCATATCTCCATGAAAAACCTATTCCGCCGTAAAGGATGGATGGAGTTGTTTTTAAACTTGAACTGATGGAGGCATCAATTTGCATCCTATTGCTGAGGAGGTAAGCAGCGCCACCACGAACGATAGCATCGCTGTAAAAGTCACTTTTATAACCTTGGTTTTCAATAAATCCAGACCATTTTCGATTAAAACCTCGAGTTAGTGTTAGCACATAGCCGTAACTTGGGTAATCAGACATAATGTAATCGGCAATGATATTGGTTACCAAAACCCATCGACCATCGCCAAGGTGATTTTGAGTGATCAACATGGCTTTTGGAGAAAAACCTGACTCAGGTGAAAAATGATAGGGATTGTTTGAAAAAGTAGCGTTAACTCCAGCATAAACAGAAACTGCTGGGATAAGTTGGTGCCAATTGAATCTGCGATTGGCTTTCCAACTGAAGACGTTTATTTTTTTTTCATAGCCTTTGAACGGATCGTAAACTAAGAATTTGGCTCCTATTGTGGTTTGTTTCAAGGCTGATTTAGTAGTTGTAACGGTTCGAGTTACGACATCTTCATATTGGTATTGCAAATCGGCAACAAATTCTAGTTTTTCATGAAAGGCACCATAACGAATACTCATATCAACTCCAAATCCATTGGCATCATAGTTTAATAAATCATGACTTTCTTGTATGCCATAAATTCCAGATTCTACTTGAAAAACAGATTTTCCAACAGCATAAGCCGACATCGATTTCCCTGGTCTATTGGAATTTATTTCATCAGTATGTTGTCCATAATGAATTACTGGAGTCAGTATTAAAGCAATAAAAACGGCAATTTTGAATGGGCTCATAGTGTTTTTTTTAAGAAATTACTAAAACAACGCTTTTTCAAATGTACTATAATTTATTATTTATTTAAGAATCATAGTTTAATTTAGAACGTTGGAATTGTTAATTTTGTATAAAATTAAATTAATTATGCAAACAGCTTCATTTATAGGTTTTATAAGAACATTATTTTATATCATGGCATTCTACTATGTTTTTAAATTTTTGGCTCGCTTGTTTTTGCCTTTAATTCTTAAAAAAGTAGTGGAGAAAGCAGGGACTAATTTTCAACAACAGCAACATCAGACAAAGGATAATGCTTGGAATAAAACAAAATCAGGTGAGGAGATTTTTTATAATCCTACGGACTCCAAAAATCCGAGAGAAACTAAAAAAGTGGGAGATTATGTTGATTATGAAGAGTTAGAGTAATAATTTCAGATTTTTGATTAACGATTTCAGATTTTAGATATCTTTGATTTTTTTTTAAGGAATAAATTCAGTTGGTTTTTCGAAAAAAATCTTAATTATGATTTTATTAATCAAAAAATGACTATCGAGAATTTGGAGTCAAAATCTGAAATCATAAATCGTTAATCCTCAGTCTAAAATCTAAATTTATATAATGAAGCAACTTCAAAAGTTCTATCCACACGCTCTTGCCATTTTTGGTTTTGTATTAGTTTCCCTTATTTATTTTTATCCCGTATTACAAGGAAAACAAATCTTCCAATCCGATATTGCTCAATATACGGGTATGGCCAAAGAACAAAATGACTTTAGAGCTTCAAACCACATCGAACCCTATTGGACAGATGCCGCTTTCGGTGGAATGCCCACCTATCAGTTAGGGGCAAAATACCCACATGATTATGTTGGTGCAATTGATGATGTTATTCGTTTTTTACCGCGTCCTGCAGATTATTTATTCTTATATTTTCTAGGGTTTTATGGATTGTTATTAGTCCTTAAAATTGATCCACTCAAAGCCTTTTTTGGCGCCATAGCCTTTGGTTTTTCTACTTATTTAATTATTATTTTAGGTGTTGGTCACAATGCTAAAGCACATGCTATTGGCTATATGCCTATGGTGATTGCGGGTTTTTTATTGGTGTACCAAAAAAGATTTGTACTTGGAGGTTTAGTGACCTTATTTGCTTCTGCATTAGAAATTAGTGCGAATCACTTTCAAATGACTTATTATTTGTTGATTTTCATATTGATTCTTTCAACTTATTATGTGTATCAAGCTATAAAAAATAAAGAAACAAAATCCTTGTTTCAGTCTTTTGGAGTACTTGCTATTGCTGGTATTTTGGCTATTGGAGCCAACGCCACTAATTTATTAGCAACAGCTGAATATGCAAATTTTAGTACCAGAGGGAAAAGCGAATTAACTTTTAATCCTGATGGTTCTAAAAACACCAACTCCAGTGCGCTTTCGAGGCAATACATTACGGAATATAGTTACGGAATAGCCGAAAGTTTGAATTTAATTGCTCCAAGATTGTTTGGAGGTTCCAATAATGAAAACGTTGGAACGGATAGCCAAATGTACCAATTTATGGTTTCGCAAGGCGTACCTGAAAATCAAGCGGCCGACTTTGTGACTGGAATGCCAACGTATTGGGGTGACCAACCTATTGTTGCGGCTCCTGCTTATATTGGAATTGTGGTTTTCTTTTTGGCTATTTTGGCATTGTTTATTGATGAACGCAAAATAAAATACGTTTTCCTTTCGGGAGCTTTGGTGGCGCTATTGCTGTCTTGGGGTAAAAACTTCCCTGCTTTAACCGATTTCTTTATCGATAACGTACCAATGTACAATAAGTTTAGAGCGGTTTCTTCGATTCAAGTGCTACTGGAATTATGCTTTCCAGTATTAGCCATTATGGGATTGCAATCTTTTTTTACATCGACAAAAGAACAACAACTAAAAGGATTAATCAAAACGGCAGTTTCGGGTTTTGGAATTATAGTGGTTTTGTTTTTGTGCAAAAGTATGTTCAGTTTTTCAGGGGGTAGTGATGCCTATTATTTACAATCCTATGGTCCTGAATTTGTGGAAACTCTTAAAATGGATAGAAAAAGTTTGTATAGTGCCGACTTGTTGCGTTCGGGTTTCTTTATACTATTGGTTGCAGGAATTTTGTGGATGGTGATTAAGAATAAAATGGCACAAAAGACTGCTATTATTGCAATTGCAGTATTAATGGTTTCGGACTTGTTTTTTGTAGCCAAAAAATATGTTTCAGCTAAAGACTTTGTTAGTGGAAGAGAAATTGCAGTACCTTTTCAAGAAACACCATCCGATACTCAAATTTTGAAAGACACCTCGCATTATAGAGTTTTTGAAGTCAATGGAAATTTCTCTAGCGCCAGAGCGTCTTATTTTCATAAATCTATTGGTGGATACCATGCAGCAAAACCAAGAAGAATCCAACAATTATTTGATTACCAAATTGCTAAAAACAATATGGAGGTTTTAAATATGCTGAATGTAAAATACATCATTCAAACCGATTCTACAGGAGCTTCATTTCCAATAAAAAATCCAAATGCCAATGGCAACGCTTGGTTTGTTCATGATGTGAAATTGGTCAATAAAGCCAATGACGAAATGAAAGCATTGGATAAATTTGACACCAAATTAGCGGCTGTTTTTAATATCCAAATGTATGGCGCTAAGTTTAAAAACGCCCGTTTAAAAAGAAATTTGGATACTACTGGTACCATTAAGTTACAAGAGTACAAACCTAATTATTTGAAATATAGCGCTGAGACTAAAAAAGAAGGCTTGGCTGTATTCTCTGAAATATATTATGAAAAAGGATGGAATGCGTATGTTGATGGTGAGTTAACAGAACATTTCCCTGTTGACTATGTCCTTAGAGCAATGATGGTTCCTCCTGGAAAACATACTATTGAATTCAAGTTTGAACCTGATGTTATCAAAACAGGAAGTACGATTACCTTGATTAGTTCAGGAATTATCTTGTTGCTATTGATTGGTGGGGTTTATTATGAAAGAAAGAAAAGGTAGAAAATATGGAAGCTTTTTCTAAAAATGAATTTACCGATATAGAGAAGATGAACTCAATTTATGTTGAAAGAATTCATGCGTTTTTTAAATTAAAAGAAGAAGAATATTTAAAGCGTTCTAAATATAAATGTATCTATAAGTTTGTCTTAAGTATTGATAAGCTAGAAAAACTAGATAAAAAAGGTCATTTATGAATAATAAATTAAATGACAATATAGAAATTCCTCCTTCTGGGGTTAGGGAGCAAAAACTCTTAATCATTACGTATTATTGGCCACCTGCGGGAGGACCGGGAGTGCAGCGTTGGTTGAAATTTGTAAAATACCTACCTGATTTTGGGGTGCAACCTATTGTTTATATTCCAGAGAATCCTACCTATCCCATTGTGGACGATAACCTTGTTCGAGATGTTTCGGATAAAGCGGTTGTGATTAAAAGACCTATTTTCGAACCTTATCAATTGGCTTCTTTTTTATCTAAAAATAAAACGAAGAAGATAAGCTCTGGGATTATTCCTAATAAGAAAAAACAAAGCTTTTTAGATAAAATATTTCTTTGGATACGTGGCAATTTGTTTATTCCTGATGCTCGAGTATTTTGGGTAAAACCATCGGTTGCTTTTTTAGAAAAATACATTATTGAAAACAATATTGATACGATTGTTACTTCAGGACCGCCGCACAGTTTGCATTTGATTGGTTTGGAATTAAAACAAAAGTTAGCAATCAAATGGTTTGCTGATTTTCGGGATCCTTGGACGACTATTGGCTATCATAAAGCCTTGCGTTTGTCTTCTTTTGCAGCCAAAAAGCACAAGACATTCGAACGCCAAGTTTTAAATACAGCCGATACCATTATCGTAACCAGTAAGACAACGAAAACCGAATTTGAAGCGATTACCTCAAAACCTATTACTGTTATCACAAACGGTTATGATGTGGAACCTGTTGCGAATCAAATTTTGGATTCCAAATTCTCTTTGGCACATATTGGTTCCTTTTTGTCTGAGCGAAATCCTAGAATTTTATGGGAATCTTTAGTGGAATTAATCGCTGAGGTTCCAGATTTCAAAGAGCAACTCGAAATCAAATTAATAGGAGCGGTAAGCCAAGAAGTTTTAGAAACGATTGCGCAATTTGGTTTGAACGATTATTTGAATAATCTAGGATATGTTTCTCATGAACAGGCAATTGTGCATCAAAAGAAATCCCAAGTTTTATTGCTTATAGAAATCAACTCCGAAGATACCAAGAGTATTATTCCAGGAAAATTATTTGAATATATGGTTTCTAATCGTCCTATTGTTGCGATTGGACCAGAAGGTTCTGATTTTGCAGAAATCATTACAACCACTAATACAGGACAATTTTTTAACTATACAGAAAAGGAACGCTTAAAAAGAGTAATTTTGGATCTTTATAATCAGTTTTTAGAAGGGAAATTACAATCGCACGGTATAGGATTGCAAAAATATTCTAGAAAGAATTTAACCAAGGAACTGGTAGGATTAATTTCCAATCCTAAATCAAACATCTAAAATCCTAAATTAAAGAATGGGAATCGTTTTAAATCAGTCGTTAAAAAACACAATCATTACCTATTTAGGATTTGGAGTAGGTGCTATCAACACCCTTTATTTGTACCCAGTTTTTTTAGGTGCTACCTATTATGCTGTGGCCAATTATATTCTTTCGGCGGCTAATGTGATCATGCCTTTGTTTGCCATTGGGATGCAAAATACCTTAGTTAAATACTATACGCAATACAAAACCGAAGAAGAAAGAGAACGTTTTTTATCCTTTACTGTATTATTTCCTTTATTGCTCTGTATTCCATTGGGATTAATAGGGCTGTTCTATTATGATGATATTGTGTATTTCGTTTCTAAAAAGAATCCCGTAGTCAATGAGTTCATCTGGTTGATTCCTTTTATAGGATTGTGTATGGCTTATTTTGAAATTTTTTATGCTTGGGCTAGAGTTCATATGCATTCGGTTTTTGGGAATTTTATCAAAGAAGTTGGCTTGCGTGTTTTTTCACTTTTTGCTTTGATTGGTGTGTATTACAAATGGATCACTGTGGTTGATTTCGTTTATGTTACGGCAGGAATTTATTTCTTGGCTTTGGTGATAACGATGTGGTATGCTTTCCGTATCAAACAACCCAATTTTCAGTTTTCGATTCCTCAAAATGTAAAAGAAATTCTAGAATATACTTTTTACATTATTCTGTCAGGAAGTGTGGCTAATTTGCTTTTGGATGGCGATAAAATCATGTTAAATCAATACATGTTGATTGATAATATTGCGTATTATTCAGTGGCGACTTATATAGCGCTAGTTATTTCAGTTCCCAGTCGTGCCATGCATCAAATTGTGTATCCCATTACAGCTAAATTAATGCATGAAGACAAACACGATGAGTTGAATGCTTTGTACAAGAAAACATCTATTAATTTACAAGTCGTTGGAGGTTTTGTGATGCTCTGTATTTTTGTCAACATCAACCAGATGTATGAGTTGGTTCCTAAAGAATATAGCGGCGGAATTGTGGTTGTTTTCATGATTGGACTTTCTAAATATTTTGACTTGATTTTAGGAAATAACAATGCCATTATTTTCAACTCAAAATATTACCGAATGGTCTTGTTTTTAGGGCTTTTTCTAGTCTTTTTGACCATTGCATTGAATATGTTTTTTATTCCAAGATACGGGATATTAGGGTCGGCATTTGCGACTTTGTTGTCGATTACGTTGTACAGTTTGGCAAAATTACTTTTCGTAGTCAAACGCATGCATTTGTATCCTTTTACAAGTCAAACAGTTGCGTCTATCGTCTTGACTACAGTCGTTTTTTTGGCATTCTACTTCTGGGAATTTCCCATGTATCCATTAATTGCAATGACTTTGAAATCAATTTTAGTAACCATCGTCTATTTGTATTTAAACTACAAATTCAAAATTTCAAATGAAATCAATGGAGTAATCGATACGCTTTTGAAGAAATTAAAAAAGGGTTAAATTTCATTTAGAAAGAGAACGTTATTAGGATGTAATGACGTTTACTCCCGCTATCCACAGTATCTTTTCTCTTTTGCTCGTACCTCACTGCAAGATAAAAGGATACTTTCTTCCTATCGGGCTTAGGCGAGAACGATTGTTGTTTTTAAAGATGTTATTCATTGTAGCTTAAAAATCTAATTAACACAGAGCAAACGCACCATTTTTTTTTCTGACACGAATTACACTAATTTGCACAAATTCTAGCGATTTAAAAATCTAATTGCACTAATTATTCATTATATTTTGAGTTCGTGAAATT
>JAHEBK010000410.1 GCA_024642295.1 Flavobacterium sp.
TCGGTTTTTTTCACCAAAACCAAATTCACCATCCGTTAAAAGGTCTCTAGGTTTTTCATAAGATATCATATCCTCATTAAGTTTTGCAATTTGGTAATGAAAAAGGTTTTTACCTTCTTGACCATCTCTACCAAACACAATATATTGTGAACCATCATCATCAACTAAAATAGAAGGATCATATTCATGATTATCTGACAAGCTTTCTGGGATTAAAGATTTACCTAGTACATCTTTATATGGTCCATTGGGTTTATCAGCAACAAAAACACTTGTTGCATGAAAATTTTCCGACGCGTACAAATAATACTTTCCATTACGGGTGGTGATATCAGTTGCCCAACAATATTCGAATCCTTTGCCTAAATGCGTATCTTTTGGGTCTAATATGTTTTCTAATTTCCAATTTACCAAGTCAGTAGAGGAGAAAATTGACCAATTGTCAATATAAAACTTTTCGTTTTTTGGTGATTTATCTCTACCTACAGAGATGTACATTTTTCCGTCAAAAACACGCATGTGGGGATCTGCATGACCAGGAATAATTGGGTTTTGAGCTTGGGTTTGTAAAACAAATAAAACTATAAGTAATAGTAATTTCTTCATGTTGGGTTATTTTTTATTTAATAATTTTAAAGCTATCTAATCTAAGTAGTTCTCCAGTGTTTCCTTTAAATACAAATACAAGATTCACTTCGTCAGCTGATATTCCAGAAAGATCACAACTAATTTCTTTATAAGTTTTGTAATCTGCTGTTTTTGGAATGCTACAAATTCCTAATAATTTTCCATCTATAGTTTTTTCATGAATTTCGATAGTTCCTTCAGGTTTGTTTAATGATGCAATAGTGAAGGTTATGGAATTCTTATCTTTTAAATTTCTAACTTTAGGAAAGTATAAAGCATCTCCATTTTGGATGTTTTGAATTTGGAAACCACCGTTTGGTGCTTCTTTTTTAACTAGAGCACCTTCTTTTTTAAAGAACCATTCTGCTTCTATTTTAGGCCAATTAGCATCGTATCTTCCTACACCATTTTCAAAATATTTTCCATTTGAGGCCTTGTCACGTCCTTGGAAAAATAGAGGGTCAGTTATCATGTCTCCATTATCCTTGTAATGTAAATATGCAAGGCTTACTTGTCTGTATTTTCTATTACTATAACGTTGGTCTGTTGATTCAAAACTATGATAGGTTTGTCCGTTAAATACACTATAACTTGAGTGTCCTTCTTCTTGACCTGTATGTCTTTCATTTTCATAAGGGCCGTAAATATTTAAAGAAGTTCTGTAGGCACCTGCACAACTTAAATAGTAAAGACCGTTGTATTTGTGTATGTATTGATGATCTCTTGCTCTATTTTTTTCTCCAAAACCAAATGCAGCATCTGTGAGTAAATCTCTTGGTTCTTCAAACGATACCATATCTTCGTTAAGTTTGGCAATTTGGTAGTGAAAAAGATTTTTACCTTGTTGTCCATCTCTTCCAAATACAATATATTGAGACCCATCATCATCTATTAAAATAGAAGGGTCGTATTCATGATTTTCTGATAGATTTTCTGGAATGAGTGATTTACCTAGTACATCTTTATAAGGCCCATTGGGTTTATCTGCAACAAAAACACTTGTTGCATGATAACGTTCTGAAGCATACAAATAATATTTTCCGTTTTTTGTTGTCATGTCTGTTGCCCAACAAAATTCATACCCTTTTCCTAGGTGAGTATCTTTTGGGTCTACAATAGTTTCTAATTTCCAGTTGACCAAATCCGTAGAAGAGAATATAGACCAGTTGTCCATATAACATACTTCATTAGTAGGTGATTTATCTCTTCCTACCGAGATATACATTTTGCCATCATATACCCTCATGTGTGGATCTGCATGCCCTGGAATGATTGGGTTTTGTGCATTTATTTTTAAACTAAAGATTATGATGTATAAAAATGGAAAAAATTTCATGGAGTGTTGTTAAAGTAATCAAAAATTAAATTCTATTCAATTGTACCAATAGCCCTCATTTCAGTACCCTCACTAATTCCTACGTTTTTATCTCCAAGTTCTTTGCGAGCT
>JAHEBK010000411.1 GCA_024642295.1 Flavobacterium sp.
TTGTACTTTAATAACAAAGTACAAAATGAAACTCATAAATAAAACGATAGCGATTACGATTCCTGTTCCCCAGTTGATGCGAATCCCCCTAGCCCCCAAAGGAGGAACACTCTTTGTTATGTTTGTATTGTCGTTTTTCATTGCCTATTATTTTAATCCCCCTAGCCCCCGAAGGGGGAACTCCTAGCTTTGTGGTTGTTTTGTTGTTATCTATCTGCTCTATATTCCCACTTCGGGGGTTAGGGGGATCAATCAAAACTCCTTGGACTTAAAAAAGTGGTCGTAGTTGTTTCGATTTTTTTATCTCCTTCATATACTTCAATGAGCAGTTTGGTTTTATCGCTTTCTAATAAATATTGATTGATTTCAATAAAAAGTGTTCCGCTACTCATTCCTTGTTTCGGCACTTTAAACTCCGATTTACCAACAATATTTAATTTTCCTTTAATTCCTTTTAACTCAAAATGAATGTCATTGAAATTATTGTTGGTTTTATTGATAATTTTAAAAGTGTACACATTGCTGATATTGGCTCCTTTATGTTGAAACAATTGCCCTGGCAAGCGTAAAATAGTTGCTTCAACATCATTTCGTAAAAACAACAATCCCAATAAAATCCCGACTAAAATGGTCAATATAGCCGTATAGCCTTTCATTCTGGCTGTGAATTTGAAAGGGGCTTTTTTCTCTATTTCATCTTCAGATGCATATCGGATTAAGCCTTTAGGAAAACCTACACTTTCCATAATCGTATCACATTCATCGATACAAGCGGTGCAATTCACACATTCTAATTGTGTACCGTTACGTATATCAATTCCCGTAGGACACACATGTACACATTGCATGCAATCAATACAATCACCTTTGCCTGTTTCAGATCGGTTTTCTCTTTTGTTGAATTTGGCTCTGCCTTCTTCTTTTTCACCACGTACAAAATCATAGGCGACATTAATGGATTTGTTATCTAACAATACCCCTTGTAAACGACCGTAAGGACAAGCAATAATACAAACTTGTTCTCTAAACCAAACAAATACAAAGTAAAAAACCCCTGTAAAAATCGATAAGGCAACCAAGGTTTTGAGATGACTTGTTGGGCCGTCTTCAATCATTTGAAACAATTCGTCACTACCAATCAAATAAGCCAAAAACACATTAGCAATTCCAAAAGAAAGAATTAAAAAAAGGGTCCATTTGAGTCCTTTCTTTCTAATTTTATCGGCGTTCCATGCTTGTTTTTGTAATCTTATTTGTGCTCCTCTATCGCCTTCAATCCAGTATTCTATACGTCTGAATACCATTTCTAGAAAAATCGTTTGGGGACAAATCCAGCCGCAAAATATTCGTCCAAAAATAACCGTAAACAAAATCACAAAGACCACCATTACAATCATAAAAATGACAAAAATGTAAAAATCTTGTGGCCAAAATGGAAATCCAAAAATATTGAAACGTCGTTCTGTAATATTGAATAGCATGAACTGGTTGCCATTAATTTTAATAAACGGGTTGGCAATCAAAATCAACAACAACACATAACTCACCCATTTTCGGTAATCATAGAACTTACCAGAAGGTTTTTTGGGGAAAATAAATTTCCTTTTTCCTTCGGCATCAATTGTTCCTATGGTATCTCTAAAGGCTTCGTTTTGTTTAGGCATTTTATTGTAATTTTTAAACCTTTTTTTTAGGTTAAATTTTATTCTGCAGCAGCAGCTTCTTCAACCCAAATTTCTCCTTCTGCTTCTTTAGCATCAGCTGGGTTACTACCTTTAAGTGAGATAATATAACTGGCTACTTTTTGAATTTCTTTTGGTTTCAAAGTTCCTTTCCACGCAATCATACCTTTTCCATCACGACCACCATTGGTTATAGTGTGAAACAAATTTTTAATTCCACCACCCAATATCCAATGATCATCTGTCAAGTTAGGACCAATTTGCCCTCCCGCATCAGCTCTATGACAAGCGGCGCAGTTAGTTGTAAAAATGGTTTTTCCAATCTCCAATTCGGCTGGATCAGTCAAGAGCACAACTGTTTTCTCATCCATTAAATCAGGTGCTGTT
>JAHEBK010000412.1 GCA_024642295.1 Flavobacterium sp.
TCTATTGTATTCCTTTTCGCTTAATTTACTTCTAAGATTATGAACTTTGTCTGTAATTCCCATTATTTTTTGAATATGATGCCCAACTTCATGCGCTATAACATAGGCTTGCGCAAAATCGCCTGGGGCATTCAGTTTACGTTCCATATCATCAAAAAAACTTAAATCGATATATAATTTTTCATCACCAGGGCAATAAAAAGGCCCTGTAGCACTCGAAGCTGAACCGCATGCAGATGATACCGAACCTGTAAAAAGCACTAATTCTGGTTCACGATAATTAGGCAATAACTTGTTCCAAACGTCTTCTGTATTTGCTAAAATGGTAGCACTAAAATCGGCTAATTCTTTATCTTTTGCAGTAGCTTTGTATGGCGTTGAAGATTCTGTTTGCGGTATTCCACCACTTAAAAGTTGTGTAATTAAGCTGAGTGGATTTTTTCCTAAAACCAATGAAATAACTAAAAATAGTCCAACAATAACCAGTCCTACTTTTGAAAAAAGGAGTTTTACTAATGGCATTAATAATGAGGGACTAAACCCACCTATGCCTTGCCCTGAACCACTACTTTGACCTCTCCGATCATCTATGTTAGAACTTTTTCTTCTACCTTGCCATTTCATATGTCTACAATTTGTTTTGTATTTAATTACATCAATTTACACATAATTTTAATACGTTGAATCAATATCCTAAACTATTTTAAAGTTGTTTTTAAACGGCTGGATTCGGAATTGCAGTATGTACCTCATTTATCTGCATTAAAATCTCTTCGGTTAAATTAATATTTATGGAATCTATATTTTCCTTTAGTTGAACTAGGTTTGTTGCGCCAATAATATTACTTGTTACAAAAGGTTGTTGGGTTACAAAAGCTAAACTCATTTGAGCTAATGTTAAGCCATTATCTTCAGCAATTTTCAAGTAACGTTTTGTAGCATTTGTAGCCTGTTCGCCACTGTATCTTGAAAATCTTGGAAATAATTTAAGTCTGGAATTATCACCCTCAACACCTTTAATATATTTGCCCGAAAGCACCCCAAATGCCATTGGAGAGTATGCTAATAATCCCATATTTTCTCTTAAAGAAACTTCAGCTAAATCGGTTTCAAAAACTCTATTGAGCATAGAATATGCATTTTGAATGGTTTTAATACGTGGCAGACTATGGTTTTTAGATTCTTCTAAATAACGCATAGATCCCCAAGAATTTTCATTTGACACGCCAATATGTCTAATTTTACCAATCTTAATTACTTCATTTAGACTATGAAGGATTTCATTAAAATTATCTTTCCATTTAGTATCTAATTTAAAATCTCTTATTCCAAATCTGTTAGTATCTCTTTCTGGCCAATGAAGTTGAAAAAGGTCAATATAATCGGTTTGTAATCGTTTTAACTCACTATTTACAGCCTCATTAATTGCATCTTTACTAAATCCTGTGGTTCTAATATGTGCGGTATAATCTCCTGTACCAGCAATTTTTGTTGCCAAAATTACTTTATCTCTTTTATCACTTTTTTTTAACCAAGTTCCTATAATACTGCTCGTTTTTCCTTGTGTTTCTGCAGTTGCAGGTACAGGATAGACTTCTGCTGTATCAATAAAATTAACACCTTGGTCTATGGCGTAATCTAATTGTAAATGACCTTCAGCTTCTGTGTTTTGGTTTCCCCAAGTCATGCTGCCAAGACAAATTTTACTTACTTTTATGTTCGTGTGTGGTATGAATGTGTATTTCATGTTTTTGTCATTCCTCTTCAAGTAGGAATTTTTAATTTAAACTTTTTTAGATAGAGTGTCAAAGATAAAAAACCTTTCAAGTATAATTAAACTTGAAAGGTTTTAAAATTATAATAAACATTTATTAGTTAAATCCTGCTTTCACATGTGTAATAAAAAACTAATTATCGTTTAGCAATCTAGAAAGCTCATCTAACTTTGGTGTTAAAATAACTTCAATACGTCTGTTTTTTGCTTTGCCTTCTTGGGTATCATTGGTTGCAATTGGTGCAAATTCACCACGACCTGCAGCGGTTAAATTTTCGGGATTTATAG
>JAHEBK010000076.1 GCA_024642295.1 Flavobacterium sp.
TGGATAAGCAAAATAAACCTTCATATTGAAAAAGTTCTAAATATTAAACAGCCAAATGTAATAGTTATACGTATTCATGATTACTTTCAAAAGTGATTTAGACAATTATTGAACGCTATTGGACGATTATAGGAAATAAAATGAAACTTTGTAGTTTTTTTGTTCCTGTCCAGATACTGTTGATTTAAAGGGATAGCTATTTGAATCTTGGAAAACTAACTATGGGTTTGTATAAATATTCTAGTATTTATGGTAACGAACTTAATTATGAAGAATTCGAAGGACTTCAAAAAAACTTAGTTTCTGAGAAACTTTGCCACTTTAACACTTTTCTGTACTTTTGCAAAAATATTTTTTCTCACTTAAACCGTTTATAGCATGCAACTGTACAACACCTTAAGCGCAGATGAAAGAGCCGAACTGATTGATCAGGCGGGTAAACAACGACTCACGTTGTCTTTTTATGCGTATGCCAAAATTGAAAACCCTAAAAAATTTCGTGACGATTTATTTATAGCTTGGAATGCACTCGATGCTCTGGGTCGTACTTACGTTGCACATGAAGGTATAAATGCTCAAATGAGTGTTCCTGCAGAGAATTTTGAAGCCTTTAGAGATACGCTTGAAGTCTATGATTTCATGAAAGGCATTCGCTTAAATGTAGCTGTGGAACACGATGATCATTCGTTTTTGAAATTGACTGTAAAAGTACGCGACAAAATTGTTGCAGATGGTTTGAACGACGAAACTTTTGATGTAACTAATAAAGGAATCCATTTAAAAGCAGCAGAATTCAATGAGATTTTAGAAAATCCAGATACTATTGTAGTCGATTTTAGAAACCATTACGAAAGTGAAATTGGTCATTTTAAAAATGCCATAACTCCGGATGTGGAAACTTTTAGAGAGTCGTTGCCTATTATCAACGAACAACTGAAAGATTTTAAAGAAGATAAAAACCTAGTGATGTATTGCACAGGCGGTATTCGTTGTGAAAAAGCAAGTGCCTATTTCAAACACCAAGGGTTTAAAAATGTGTACCAACTTGAAGGCGGAATCATTCAATATGCCAAACAAATCAAAGAAGAAGGTTTAGAAAGTAAATTTATAGGTAAGAATTTCGTTTTTGATAATCGCTTGGGCGAAAGAATTACCGATGATATTATCTCGCAATGCCACCAATGTGGAAAACCATGTGACAATCACACCAATTGTGAAAATGATGGTTGTCATTTGTTGTTTATTCAATGTGACGAATGTAAGGCTGCCATGGACAACTGCTGTTCCTCAGAATGTCTTGAAATTACCCGTTTGCCATTAGTGGAACAAGTAAAATTAAGAACAGGAAAACAGGTTGGCAACAAAGTATTCAGAAAAGGAAAATCAGATAGTTTGAAATTCAAACATTCAGGAAACTTGGCCGATATTGCGTTGGCAACGGCACCAAAACCTAAGGATATTCGCCAAAAAATAAAATTAAAAAAAGTGTTGCTTGGGAAAGTGGAACATTATTATGTAAAAGCACAAGTAGGCCTTTTTTCTATCGAAAATAAAGAATTAAGTGTTGGTGACAAAATCATCATTGCAGGTCCTACAACAGGAAATCAAGAATTGGTTTTAGAAAAAATGATTGTTAACGATATTGAAGGAACCCAAGCCAAAGCTGGTGATAGAGTAACTTTTGCAGTGCCGTTTAGAGTACGATTATCAGATAAATTATATAAGGTTTTAGACTAATTATTTTCCTGAAATCAAATTTACAAAGCCTGTTTCAATTCATTTTGAACAGGCTTTTTTTAATAAATATTTATGAGAGATTCACATTTTTAGTGGTTGTGAGGTATACTTAAAAAATACTATCTTTACCAATTATTCGTTTTCTAAGAACTTAAGTTGTGTTTTCACAACACTACATATATCATTATGGCATGTACAAGTTGTTCAACTTCTGATGGTGGTGCACCTAAGGGTTGTAAAAATAATGGGACTTGCGGCACCGATAGCTGCAATAAATTAACGGTATTTGATTGGTTGTCTAATATGAGTTTGCCTAATGGCGAAGCTCCTTTTGACTGTGTGGAAGTCCGTTTTAAAAATGGCCGAAAAGAATTTTTTAGAAATACTGAAAAATTGACGCTAAGCATGGGGGACATTGTGGCAACTGTCGCTTCTCCTGGGCATGATATTGGAATTGTGACTTTGACGGGCGAATTAGTTCGCATTCAAATGAAGAAAAAAGGAGTCAATCCTACTAGCAATGAAGTTCCTAAAATTTACCGTAAAGCTTCTCAAAAAGATATCGACATTTGGTCAACAGCAAGAGACCGTGAAGAGCCAATGAAAGTGCGTGCTCGTGAACTAGCGATTCAGCACAAACTGGAAATGAAGATATCGGATATTGAATTTCAAGGAGATGGCTCGAAAGCGACTTTTTATTATACAGCTAACGATCGTGTGGATTTTAGACTTTTGATTAAAGATTTTGCCAAAGAATTTAGTACCAGAGTCGAAATGAAACAGGTAGGTTTCCGTCAGGAAGCCGCTCGTTTGGGAGGAATAGGTTCTTGCGGAAGAGAATTGTGTTGTTCTACTTGGTTAACCGATTTTAGAAGCGTGAATACTTCTGCAGCACGTTACCAACAATTGTCATTGAATCCCCAAAAACTTGCAGGACAATGTGGAAAATTGAAATGTTGTTTGAACTACGAATTAGACACCTACATGGATGCTTTAAAAGGATTTCCTGATTTTGACACCAAATTAGTGACTGAAAAAGGAGACGCAGTTTGTCAAAAACAAGATATTTTCAAAGGATTAATGTGGTTTGCTTACACTAATAATTTCGCAAATTGGCACGTGTTGAAAATTGAAAAAGTACAAGAAATCATAGCTGAGAACAAACAAAAAAAGAAAGTTTCAGCTCTTGAAGATTTCGCTATCGAGATCATTCAAGAAAGAGAAAAAGACTTTAACAATGCAATGGGGCAAGAGAGTTTGACTCGTTTTGACCAACCTAAGAAAAAGAAAAGACCAAACAAAAAACCAAAAATAACGGCTGAACGATCAAATGCTGAAGGGGCTCCAAAAGCAAATCAAGAAAACAAGCCGAACCAAAATAAACCAAATAACAATAAGTCAAGGCCTAATAATAAAAAACCAAACAACAATAATAAAAATGGGGGTAACGGTGATAACAAAACCAATCCACAACCTAGAAAACCTATAATTATTACTAAAAATGAGAATAAACAATAGTTATTTGATTCTTCTTATTGCTGTTCTTCTTATCTCTTGTGACAAAAAGAGAGTTTTTGATGAATACAAATCGGTTGGAAGTGCTTGGCACAAAGACAGTATTATCTCGTTTGATTTGCCTGAATTAGATTCCACACAACGCTATGATTTGTTTATCAACTTGAGAGACAATAATAATTATCCTTACAATAATTTATTTTTGATTGTAACATTAGAAAAACCTAATGGGTATACCAAAGTAGATACGCTCGAGTATGAAATGGCAGCTCCTGATGGTAGCCTCCTCGGAGATGGTTTTACAGATATTAAAGAGAGTAAATTGTTTTATAAAGAGGGCGTTCGATTTCGAGGAAAATACAAAGTCAACATAAAACAAGCCGTTAGAGAATCTGGGAAAGTACCTGGTGTAACCCAGCTAGAAGGTATAACCGACATTGGATTAAGAATAGAAAAAAAAGAATAGATAGTATAAATTATGGCTACTAAAAAAAACAATTCAAAGAATTCTATAGACAAGGATTTTAAATTTTACACTCAAACATTTTGGAAATTTTTCTTTTATGGATTAGGTGGAATAGCACTCTTTTTTCTGTTCGCCTCTTGGGGAATTTTTGGTTCTATGCCTTCTTTTGAAGACTTAGAAAATCCCGATTCTAATTTGGCTACAGAAATTATTTCTTCAGATGGAGTGGTAATTGGTAAATATTTTCAAAAAAACAGGTCACAATTAAAATATTCAGATTTACCAAAAAATCTCGTCGATGCACTTGTGGCGACTGAGGACGAACGTTTTTACGAACACTCAGGTATTGATGGAAGAGGAACACTTAGAGCCATCGCAAGTTTAGGAACAAGTGGTGGTGCGAGTACCTTAACACAACAATTAGCCAAACAATTATTTCATGGTGAAGGTTCTAAATTTTTACCTTTTAGAATTGTTCAAAAAGCCAAAGAGTGGATTATTGCCATCCGTTTGGAGAGACAATATACTAAAAACGAAATCCTAGCCATGTACTGTAATGTATATGATTTTGGTAATTATTCTGTGGGTGTAAGCTCAGCTGCTCAAACGTATTTTTCAAAAACACCAAAACAGTTAACCGTTGACGAATCGGCTATTTTAGTAGGGATGTTTAAGAATTCGGGATTATACAATCCTGTAAGAAATCCTGTTGGTGTAAAAAACAGAAGAAATGTGGTGCTTGCGCAAATGGAAAAATCACACATGATTTCCAAAGACCAAAAAGAAAAACTACAAGCCTTACCAATTACTTTAAAATTTAAGTTAGAAAGTCATAGAGAAGGAACAGCTACTTATTTCAGAGAATACCTTCGTGACTATATGAAAAAATGGGTTGCAGATGAAGGCAACAAAAAGGCAGATGGTTCTGATTACGACATTTATAAAGATGGACTAAAAATCTATACAACCATTGATTCTCGTATGCAATTGCATGCTGAAGAAGCGGTAGAGAAACACATGGCTAATTTGCAAGAAGAGTTCTTTCTGCAATCAAAAACTAATAAAAATGCGCCATTTGTCAATATTACTGAAGCCGAAACAAATCGCATTTTGAAACAAGCCATGAAATCTTCTAATCGATGGGCTGTTTTAAAATCCAATGATAAAAGTGATGCCGAAATAGAAGAATCATTTTATAAAGATGCAAAAATGACGGTATTCACTTGGAAAGGTGAAAAGGATACCATCATGAAACCTATCGATTCTATCCGCTATTACAAACACTTTTTGCAATCTGGATTGATGGCTATGGAGCCTCAAACGGGAAATATCAAAGCATGGGTTGGTGGAATCAATTATAAATATTTTCAATACGATCACGTAGCTCAAGGAGCAAGACAAGTAGGATCTACCTTCAAGCCTTTTGTATATGCTACTGCTATCGAACAATTGAACATGTCCCCTTGTGACTCGATTATAGATGCACCTTTCACAATGCCTGTAGGACGTCATCATGCTACTGAAGCTTGGTCACCTAAAAATTCGGACAATAAATACCGAGGAATGGTTACTTTAAAGAAAGCTTTGGCAAACTCTATCAATACCGTATCTGCCAAATTAATGGATAAAGTAGGTCCTGAAGCTGTTGTTGATTTAACACACAAATTAGGCGTAAAATCACAAATTCCAATTCAGGCTTCAATTGCATTAGGAGCAGTTGAAATTACAGTGGAAGACATGGTTGCGGCTTATAGTACTTTTGCCAATCAAGGGGTATATAACAAACCACAGTTTTTAAATCGTATTGAAGATAAAAGTGGAGTAGTTATTTATGAACCTATCCCAGAATCACACGATGTATTGAATAAAGATATTGCCTTTGCGGTAATCAAATTATTAGAAGGAGTAACTGAAGGAGGTTCTGGATCTCGATTGCGTACACAATACGGAGGAAGCGGAGACAATCGTTGGACAGGATATCCTTATATGTTTACAAATCCCATTGCAGGTAAAACAGGAACAACCCAAAACCAATCTGACGGATGGTTTATGGGAATGGTCCCGAATCTAGTAACAGGTGTTTGGGTGGGTTGCGAAGATCGTTCCGCTCGTTTCAAAAGCATTACTTATGGTCAAGGTGCAACGGCAGCCCTACCAGTTTGGGGATATTTTATGAAATTGTGTTATGCTGATCCTGAATTAAAAGTATCCAAAGAAGCCTTTGATAGGCCGCCAAATTTATCAATTAAAGTAGATTGTTATGTCCCAAGAGTTGCGAAAGATTCAATAGGTTCTCAACAAAATACAGATGAGTTTTCATTCTAAAACAATACAAACTATAGCCTCCTCACCAACAGGAGGCTATTTTTTTGAATTAAATGAAACGATACAAATAATCAAAGTTTTATTTCATCATCCAATAAATATTGTTTTTTCTTTTGGAAATAAAGCCTTAGTTTTAAGTACCGAAAGAAATCAATATGATAAATAAAAAAGTAAATACCGTAAAGGAAGCTATTGAAGGAATAAAAGACGGAATGACGCTATTACTTGGCGGTTTTGGTTTATGCGGAATTCCCGAAAATACCATTGCGGCATTGGTGCAAAATGGGAGCAAAGATTTGACCTGTGTTTCTAACAATGCGGGAGTGGATGATTTTGGACTCGGCTTGCTTTTACATAAAAAACAAATCAAAAAAATGATTTCTTCGTACGTAGGGGAGAATGCCGAATTTGAACGCCAAATGCTCTCAGGCGAACTCGAAGTGGAATTGATTCCGCAAGGAACATTAGCCGAGCGTTGTCGCGCAGCACAAGCCGGAATTCCTGCTTTTTATACTCCTGCAGGTTATGGTACGGAAGTGGCTCAAGGCAAAGAAATCAGAGATTTCAATGGCAAAATGCATGTTTTAGAACACGCCTTTCAAGCCGACTTTGCGATTGTAAAAGCGTGGAAAGGCGATACCGCTGGCAACCTCATCTTCAAAGGAACCGCTCGCAACTTTAATCCTGTAATGGCAGGTGCAGCCAAAATCACTATCGCAGAAGTTGAAGAACTCGTAGAAGCTGGATCTTTAGACCCTAATCAAATTCACATTCCCGGGATTTTTGTACAACGAATTTTTCAAGGAGAGAAATATGAAAAAAGGATTGAGCAACGAACTGTTCGAAGTAGAAATTAAATCAATTAATTAATCTGAAAATGTAACAATTATGTATAGTGAAAATATAGTAGTCACTAAATCAATTCAATTTGCATTAGCAATAATTAACTATTGCGAAATACTTGAAAAAGAAAGAAAATTTGTAATTGCAAATCAATTGTTGAAATCAGGAACTAGTATTGGAGCAAATATCCATTAAGCTCAAAATGCAGAAAGTAAAGCAGATTTTATACATAAAATGAAAATTGCTGCTAAAGAAATTGAAGAAACCAAGTATTGGATTATTCTTTGTGAAAAAGCACCTTCATATCCATTTGATGAAAAACTAAATTCAATGATTAAAGAATTGGGATTAATTGTTTATAAAATCATCAGCACTTGTAAAACTAGGTAATTGTTATATTGATACATTAAAAAATGAGTACATTATTATGCTAACAAAAGAAGATATCGCAAAACGCATCGCACAAGAACTCCAAGACGGTTATTATGTTAACCTTGGGATTGGTATTCCTACGCTTGTGGCCAATTATATCCCCAAAGGAATAAACGTTG